>JAEXLY010000278.1 GCA_023444765.1 Pseudomonadota bacterium
GGCCGCCCCCGGGGGGCCGTCTGCGTTCCTGCGTGCGCGCGATCCCGCATGGGAGCCCTCTCCACGCCCCTCCGGCGTTGGGGGGACAGGACCAAAGTGCGAGGCGGCCGGCAGAGCGCCTGTGCGATAATTGCTGCGTTGCGGTAGCTGTTTGCCGCCGTCGCCGGGCTCCACGGGCCCGTCCGTACGTCCGAACCATGAGGAGCACATCCGTGTCCGACAACGTCGTGTTGAACGCCGGCGGCAAGTCCGTCGAACTGCCCGTCCTGAAACCCACGCTCGGCAACGACTGTGTCGATGTTTCGAAGCTGACCCGCGAAACCGGCCTGTTCACCTACGACTCCGGCTTTACCGCGACCGCCAGCTGCAAGTCCGCGATCACCTACATCGACGGCGACAAGGGCGTGCTGCTGTATCGCGGCTATCCGATCGAGCAACTGGCCGAGCACTCCAGCTTCCTGGAGGTGGCCTACCTGCTGATGAACGGCGAGCTGCCCAACCAGGCGGAATTCGCAAAGTTCGAGCATGAAGTGACGCATCACACGATGATGCACGAGTCGCTGAAGAACTTCCTGCACGGCTTCCATTACGACGCGCATCCGATGGCGATGCTCGCCGGCACGGTGGCCTCGCTGTCGGCGTTCTACCACGACACCCTGGACCTGGACGATCCGCAGCACCGCCACCAAGCCGCGATCCGCCTGCTGGCCAAGGTGCCGACCCTCGCGGCGGCCGCCTACCGTTACTCGATCGGCTGGCCGATCCGCTATCCGCGCAACAACCTCGAGTACGTCGACCGCTTCCTGCACATGATGTTCGAGGTGCCGAGCGAGCCGCTGGAGCTCAATCCGGTGGTGGCCAAGGCGCTGGACCTGCTGTTCATCCTGCATGCCGACCACGAGCAGAACGCCTCGACCTCGACCGTGCGCCTGGTCGGCTCCACCGGCGCCAATCCCTACGCCTGCATCGCCGCCGGCATCACCGCGCTGTGGGGTCCCGCGCACGGTGGCGCGAACGAGGCGGTGCTGAAGATGCTCGAGGAGATCGGCGACGCGAAGAACGTCGCCTCGGCCGTCGCCAAGGCCAAGGACAAGGAATCGGGCTTCCGCCTGATGGGCTTCGGCCACCGCGTCTACAAGAATTTCGACCCGCGCGCGAAGATCATCCGCGAGATGACCCACAAGGTGCTGGGCGAGCTGGGCGTCGACGATCCGCTGCTGGAAGTGGCGATGCGGCTGGAGGAGGCTGCGCTGAAGGACGACTATTTCATCCAGCGCAAGCTGTATCCGAACGTCGACTTCTACAGCGGCATCATCTACAAGGCGCTGAAGATCCCGACCGAGATGTTCACCGTCATGTTCGCCATCGGCCGTACCGCTGGCTGGGTGGCGCACTGGCTCGAGCAGCAGGTCGATCCGGAAGCCAAGATCGGCCGCCCGCGGCAGATCTATACGGGAAGCGACGTGCGCGACTACGTGCCGGCCGGCAAGCGCTGATCCGGCCTCCAAGGCTCCGCTGACAGGACAGGCGCCCCGCGATGCGGGGCGTCTTCCGTTCCGGGTCCGGCGTTGGCGATCCGGTCGGCCCGCGATCCGGCTGCCGTGCGGCGCGGATCAGCCGGCGCTTCCTTCTTGCGGGACGTATCCTGCGATCTCGTCCTCGACCAGCAACTGCCGCAGCTGGCCGGCCGACGCACGCTTCAGCGGCCTGCCATCCACGCCGGACAGGGGAGCCTGGCGCAGGGCGACGGCCGGCAGGACGACGAGTTCGAAGCCCAGGTCCTCCGCGCTGAACAGCCAGACGGGAAAATCGCCTTCCCGCTCCCGGTCCAGACGCAGCCGGCGGCTCCGCGATTCGGCCGGGATCCCGGCCTCCTCCAGGAAGCGCGTCACCACGTCGGGATCGTCGCTGTGGAGATGCAGGTCGATCGGCGTGTGCGCGTCCGCCGTGCCGTCGAGCACCGGCCCGACCAGGCGCGGGTGGAAAGGGTGGAAGAACTCCAGCGCCCGCAACGCGGCCTCGCGGCGGGTCCGCAGCCCGTCGGCATGGCTGTCGCCGAGGAACAGGCGCTGGTATTCGCGCAGGGCGTCCTCGATCTCGCGGTTCCGCGGCAGCGACGCGTCGTCGTGGAAGCCCAGTCGGTCGGCGGCCTTGAGCTTGGCCTGGTGGTAGTCGCGGATGCCGCCTTCGGCCATCAGCCTGGCCGCTTCGTGCGCGAGGCGGCGGCGGCGTTCGCGCGTGCGGGTTTCGGCATGCTGGCGGGCACGGTGCATCACGATCCCCCGGTGCTGCGTCGCCCCGACTGTAACCCACGCCGGCGGAACGTCAACGTGAACCTCCATGCGTCCGCGCCAACGGCTCAGAAGATGTCGAACGCCTCCTCGGCGGGCAGGTCGTCGAAGTCGAACGTATTCACCGCCTCCATGCGCTCCAGGTCCTCGACCTTGACGTACTCGGTGATGCCGCCCTCCGACGTGGTCGGGAGCAGCTGGCCGCCGGCGGTGACCGCCACCTTCACCATGCCTGCCGGCGGATCGTTGGGTGCCACCGGCACGCCGTCCAGCGCCACGCGCATGAAGTCGATCCAGATCGGCAGGGCCGCGCGGCCGCCGTACTCGCGGTAGCCGAGCGACCGGTTGTCGTCGCGACCCACCCAGACCGAGGTGACCAGGTTGCCGCCGAAACCGGAGAACCAGGCGTCGCGATGATCGTTGGTGGAACCGGTCTTGCCGCCGACGTCCTCGCGGCCCAGCACCTTGGCCTGGGTGCCGGTGCCGCGCTGGACGACGTCGCGCATCATCGACACCAGCTGGTAGGCCACGCGCTCGTCGATCGCGCGTGGCGCCAGCACCGCATCCTCGGGCAGCTTCACCGGTGCCCTGGCCGCGGCGCCGCCCTCGGCGGTGCCGGTCACCGGGCGCGCGGGCCCCAGGTCGAAGCCGTCGACCACGTTCGAACGCGCCACCTGCACGCCGCTCCCGCCGGTTGCGCAATCACGGCAGGCGACGGGCGGGTTCGCCTTGTAGACGAGTTCCCCGTTGCGGTCGCGGACCTCGTCGATGAACCACGGATCCACCCTGAATCCGCCGTTGGCGAACACCGCATACCCGCGGGCGACGGACAGTGGCGTCAACGAAGGCGTGCCCAGCGAGATCGACAGGTTGGGCGGCAGCTCCGCTTCCTCGAAGCCGAAGTGGCTGATGTAGCGGCGCGCGTAGTCGACGCCGATCGCATCCAGAAGTCGCACGGACACCAGGTTGCGCGAGCGCACCAGGGCCTCGCGCAGCCGCATCGGGCCGGCGAAACGGCCGTCGTCGTTCTGCGGACGCCAGTCCTGGCCGCGGCGCATGCGGAACACCACCGGCGCGTCCAGCACGATCGAGGCCGGGTTGAAGCCGCGCTCGAAAGCGGCCGCATAGATGAACGGCTTGAAGCTCGAACCCGGCTGGCGCTTGGCCTGCGTGGCCCGGTTGAACTTGTTGCCGGCGAAGCTGAAGCCGCCGATGAGGGCGCGCAGTGCGCCGGTGTCCGGTTCCAGCGACACCAGCGTGGCCTGGCCGCGCGGCAACTGGTCGAGCTGCCAGCTCACGCTCGGCGGTGGCGCGTCCGCGCCGTTCGAGGCCTCGCCGGGCTTCTCGATGCGCGCCACCCGTACCAGGTCGCCGCGCTTGAGCAGGGCAGCGGGCGTCTTGCCGGTCCAGCGGCTCGTCGCCGCGTCCAGGGTGAGCGTTGCGCCGTCGGCGAGCACGACGTCGGCGGTCCCGGTGCCGGTGGCAAGCACGATTGCCGGCAGCAGGCCGCCCTGGGCCGGGATGCCCCGCAGCCGCGCGCTGGCGCTGGCGGCGTCCTCGTCGGGTGCCAGTTCGAAGCTCTGCTCCGCGCCGCGCCAGCCATGGCGATGGTCGTAGGTGGCAAGCCCGCTGCGCACGGCGCGGTCGGCGGCGGCCTGCATCACCGGATCGATGGTGGTGGTGACGTGGTAGCCGCGATTGAGCACATCGCCGCCGAAACGTGCCTCCATCTCCAGCCGCACCATCTCGGCCACGTAGGGCGCGTAGGCCTCGACGGGTCGCTCGTGCGGCTTGGCGTGCATCGGCGTCGCGCGCGCCCGGCGATACTCGGCGTCGCTGATGTAGCCGAGTTCCAGCATGCGCGCGAGCACGTAGTCGTCCCGCCGTTCGCGCGCGCGCTCGGGGTTGCTGAGCGGATTGCCGCTGGACGGGAACTTGGGGATCGCCGCCAGCGAGGCCATCTCGTCCAGCTCGAGCTGGTCCAGCGTCTTGCCGTAGTAGAACTCGGCCGCCGCCGCGATGCCGTAGGCGCGGTTTCCGAAGAAGCTCTTGTTGAGATAGAGCTCGAAGATCTCGTCCTTGCTCAGCTCCCGCTCCATCTTGCGCGCCAGCAGCATCTCGGCGAACTTGCGGGTGAAGCTGTACTCGGTACTCAGGTAGAACTGGCGGGCCACCTGCTGGGTGATGGTCGACCCGCCCGGCACGCGCTCCTGGCCGCGGGTCTTGGCCAGCAGCCACACCGCGCGCGCGACACCCTTGTAGTCCACGCCGCCGTGTTCGTAGAAGCGTGCGTCCTCGGTGGCCAGGAAGGCCTGGCGCAGGCGCTCGGGCACCTCCTCGATCTTCACCGGGTAGCGCCGCATCTCGCCGAACAGCGCCATCAGCTTGCCGTCGCGCGCGTACACGTACATCGGTTCCTGCATCTCGACATCGCGCAGGCTCTGGACCTCGGGCAGCTTCGAGGACACTGTGTAATAG
>JAEXLY010000006.1 GCA_023444765.1 Pseudomonadota bacterium
CGCACACCCCCCGGCCAAGGCCGCGCGACGCGCGCGGCGCCAGCGACGCGGGCCGGCACTGCCGGCCCTTTTTCCGTGCTCCGGGAAGTGATGTGCTGCGGTCGGGAGCGCACTGATCCGACCGCCGGGTCGATGCCGTGTTGCCGCTGGAGGTCCGCCCGACGCCTGGATCGCGGTGGCCTGGGTGGCGCGGCGCCGGTCGGGTTGGCGCCCGCCGGACTTGCGTAAACGCTCCGCGCGCGGATGCCGGGGTCTGCAGACCATCCATCCCCGCTGTCGCGTTGCCGTCGCCGGTACACGGCCCGACACCCCGCAGCCGCGATGGCCAGTCGGGTTCCCGTAGTCATCCCGGTACCGCGAGACGCCGACCCCGGCAGAACCCGTGCGCATCGATGCGCTGTGTCGGTCAACCGGTACCGGCCGCGGAACAGGGCCGCGACCTCCCCTGCGCGCGCGGGGGCGCCAGGCCGGGAACCGCGCCGACCGGTCTCCCGGGCAGAAGCGGATCCGGCGGCCGGTCGCGCCCGGTTGCCGTCCGGCGAGGGAAATCATCCGTGACGCGCGGCCGGGTGATCGGCGTACAGGCGACGGTTCATCGCCGGCGCGGCGGTGGATCGGCGACGAAGCCGCCGGGGAACGCCTGCGGCCGCGCCCGGTCATGCCATGGCCGCGCGCGCGGCAGGATGCCGCGTGCCGCCAACGCCCCGGGAGCGTCGTAGCGCAGCCGGGTGAACTGCGCCGGATGGCCTGCGCGGTCGAAGCGGGTCTGTCCGGCGGGCGACCACTGGCGTTGCCCGTGGCCGGTGCCCAGGTGCTGCTGCACGGGCGCGGAAGGCGCCGGCCAGGCCGCAGCGGACTCCGCGGTCCGCGACTCGACCGGCGCGGCCTCGCGCGCGATGGGCGGCGACGGCGTCGCGGCCGGCTGGCGTTCGCGGAACACGGCGATGCCGATCACGCCCACATGGTCCGGCCGCCCGGTCCTTGCGGCGTAGCTGTCGGGCAGGGCGGTGAATACGAACTGCGCGACCTCGTGGTGCGATTTGCGCCAGCCGGCGATCTCCGCGCTCTGCCAGGGCGCGAGCACGTAGCCGGTCTGGCCAGGGGCCGCGGTCTGGCCGGTGACCGCGTTGATGCCGTCGACCGACAGCACCACCAGGACGCGCTCTCCGGTGGTGTTGGTCAGGCGTACGGCGTAGCGGTGGCCGGGCTGGCCTGCGACCCAGTTGTCCCTGCCGTGGGGGTACTGCTCCAGCCAGCGCCCGCTGTCGCGATCGACCACGTCCATGCGGACCAGGGGCCGTGCCACCGCGTGGGCGGCACTGCACAGGCCGACCAGGGCGGCCAGTGACAGGATGATGGCGTGGCGCATGGCGTTGTCTCCTCCGGATGGCGACGGCAATCAACGTGTCCGTCCGGCGGACGGGGTTGCCGGCGGGTCGCATGCGGGCAGCGGTTAAACTCGCGTTCCGTTATCCGTCGTGTCCGCGCAATGTCCCCAGCCCCCGTCCGCGTCCTCACCGGCATCACCACGTCCGGAACGCCGCACCTCGGCAACTACGTCGGCGCGATCCGGCCCGCGGTCGCCGCCAGCCGCGCCGCGGACGCGGAGAGCTTCTATTTCCTGGCCGACCTGCACAGCCTGATCAAGGCGCAGGACCCGCTGCGCACCCAGCGTTCGACCCTCGAGATTGCCGCCGCCTGGCTCGCCTGCGGACTGGACCCGTCGAAGGTCTGGTTCTACCGCCAGAGCGACGTGCCCGAGATCACCGAGTTGACCTGGTACCTGACCTGCGTGGCCGGCAAGGGCATCCTCAACCGCGCGCACGCCTACAAGGCCGCGGTCGACCGCAACCGCGCCGAGGGAGAGGACGAGGACGCCGGCGTGACCGCGGGCCTGTTCATGTACCCCGTGCTGATGGCGGCCGACATCCTGCTGTTCAACGCCGACCGCGTGCCCGTCGGCCGCGACCAGGTGCAGCACATCGAGATGGCGCGCGATTTCGGCCAGCGCTTCAACCATGTCTACGGCCGGGAATGGTTCACCCTGCCCGAGGCCGCGATCGAGGAGCACGTGGCCACGCTGCCCGGCCTGGACGGGCGCAAGATGAGCAAGAGCTACGGCAACACGATCCCGATGTTCGTGCCCCCGGCCGAGCTGAGGAAGCTGCTGTTCTCGATCGTCACCGATTCGCGCGCGCCCGGGGAACCGAAGCAGACCGAAGGCTCGGCGCTGTTCCAGCTGTACCAGGCGTTCTCGACGCCGGAAGAAACCGCGGCCTTCGCGCAGGCCTATGCCGAGGGGATCGGCTGGGGCGAAGCCAAGCAGCGCCTGTTCGGCCAGGTCGAGCGCGAGGGCGCGCCGCTGCGCGACCGCTATCTCGACCTGGCCTCGCGGCCGGGCGACATCGAGGACACGCTGCGCGATGGAGCGCGACGCCTGCGGGAGCGCTATGCCACGCCGCTGCTCGCGCAATTGCGCGAGGCCGTGGGCCTGCGCGACCTGTCGACGGTGCAGCTCGGGGCGATGGAGGCCGATGCGGTGGAGAAGCCGCCGCTGGCGGCCTTCAAGCAGTACCGCGAAG
>JAEXLY010000032.1 GCA_023444765.1 Pseudomonadota bacterium
GCCATCGCCTGCCTGCCGGGCGCCGCGCTCGCGGCGCCGCCGGCCGCGGCTGCCGGCGGTGACACCGCCACCGAGCTTGCCGCGGTCCTGGTCGTGGCCCAGCGCGCCAGCCGCGTCAGCAACGGCGCCACCAACCTCGACCTGGCGATCAAGGACACGCCGCAGTCGATCAGCGTGGTGAGCAGCGAGCAGATGCGCCTGTTCGGCGCCGACAGCGTCAACGAGGCGCTGCGCCTGGCCACCGGCGTGCGCGTGGACGAGTGGGAGACCAACCGCACCAGCTACAGCGCGCGCGGCTTCGACATCCTCAACACGCAGATCGACGGCGTCGGCCTGCCCAACAGCTGGGGCGTCGCCACCGGCGCCTTCGACGCCTTCGGCTACGACAAGGTGGAGGTGATCCGCGGCGCCAACGGCCTGCTCACCGGCGTGGGCAACGCCGCCGGCACCATCAACTACGTGCGCAAGCGGCCGACCAACGAGCGCCAGGGCGCGGCCGGGCTGAGCTACGGCTCATGGAGCACGCTGCGCGCGCAGGTCGATTACTCCACGCCGTTCACCGACGACGGCACCTGGGCCGGGCGCGTCGTCGCCGCGCACGAGGACGGCGATACGCACCTGCAGGCCAACCACAACCGCCGCGATTTCCTGTATGGCGTGGTCGACGGGCAGGTGGGCGAGAACGGCACGCTCACTTTCGGCTGGTCGTACCAGCGGGCCAAGTCCGACGGGATCATGTGGGGCGCGCTGGCCTTCACCAACGACGACGGCACGCAGCGCGAGTGGGACACCAATGCGTCGACCACGCAGGACTGGACGTACTGGAACACCACCAACCAGACCGCGTTTGCCGAGTACGTGCACCGGCTGGGCCAGGACTGGCAGCTGAAGCTGGCCTACAACGCGCGACGCTCGACAGGCGACGAGAAGATGTTCTACGCCTACCTGGGCGATCGCGACGGCGACGGGATCACCGACGGGCTGGACCCGGCGACCGGGCTGGGGCTGGTCGGCTATCCCTGGGGCGGCATCGACGAGCAGACCAGCCATCTCGGGTCGGTGACGGTCAACGGCCACTTCCAGATGTTCGGGCGCGACCAGGAGGTTGTGCTGGGCGCCAGCCTGGCGAGAAGCGAAACCGACGGCTGGCAGCAGAACGCGCCGTTCCCCGGGCCGGGCTGGGGTGCGCTGGATCCGTTTCCCTATGCGACCGATGCGATCCCCGAGCCGGACTGGAGCGCGCCCGCGCTCTACTCGGTGCTCGACCAGCGCCTTGCGCGTGCGTTCGGCGCGGCGCGGATCGCGCTCGGCGACCGCTTCACCGCCATCGCCGGCGCCAACTACGCGCGCTACCGCCGCAGCGGCATGCTGTACGACGAAGGTTTCAGCCAGACCACCAGCCACACCAGCCCCTACGGCGGCCTGACCTTCGATTTCAGCGAGCGCGTGCTGGGCTATGTGAGCTATTCGGACATCTACCAGCCGCAGGACCAGGTGGACGAGGACGACCGCTACCTCGACGCCAGCAAGGGCGAGAACTACGAGGTCGGGATCAAGGCCGACTGGCTCGACCGGCGCCTGCTGACGACGCTGGCCGTGTTCAAGGCCGACCAGAAGGGACTGGCGACGGCCACCGGGCGTTACAACGAGGTGGGCTCGTCGATCTATGTGCCGATGGACGTGCGCTCCAAGGGCGTGGAACTCGAGGCGGTCGGCAGGTTGGGCGAACACGTGGACCTGGTGGTGGGTTACACCGCGCTGAAGCTCGACGGCCTGCAGGGCGAGGACACCTATTCGTGGGTGCCGCGCCGCACGGCCAACCTGCTGCTCAGCGCGCGGCTGCCGTCGTACCCGGCCCTATCGATGGGCATCGGCGGGCGCTGGCAGAGCGTGATCTCCAACGTCGAGGCCAGCGGCTATGCCGTGCGCCAGGACAGCTATGCGGTGCTCAACGCCTTCGTGGGCTGGGACGTGCTGCCCAATGCCAGCCTGCGGCTCAATGCCAACAACATCGGCGACGAGAAATACATCAACACGCTGCGCTACAGCGGGTATTACGGTGCGCCGGCGAATTACACCTTGAGTTTCGACTGGAGGTTCTGATGCTGGAGATCCGTTCGGTTGTGCTGCTCCCGGGGTGGGATTGATCCGTCGTTCCTGCGGACGCGGGAACCCGGCGCTTTCCGTGCTGTGGGGATGACGGCTTGAAGGTAGCGGTGCGCACCAGCTCGCGTCCCGCGTGCAGCCGGTTGACGATCAGATTTGACGTTTCAGATAAACCTACCAACACAGCAGACGCCATGTCACAGGTATCCACCACGTTCCTGCAACCCCGCGCGGCGCGAGGGCAGGTCGTCGCGCGCATCGGTGCCGCCGTGTTCGGCGGCTATGCCTTCGCCTGGGGCTTCGTCGCCGCAGGCGCCAGCCTGCTGTTCGCGGCGGGCATGGGCTTTCACGACGCCGAGTTCCTGGCCAGCCTGCTCGGTGTACTCGCGTTCCTGGCGGTGTTCCTGTGGGCGATTGCCGCGAAGCGGCCGTGGCGGGCGTGGCTGCTGTTGCTGTGCGCAGGCGGGCTGCTGTCGCTGATCGCCTCGCTCGTGCAGCGGGCGCTGTTGTGAAGGAGGACGGGACGATGTTCACCAGCTTCCGCCAGGCTATGGCCTGGCTGCATACCTGGTTCGGCCTGGTGCTGGGTTTCGTGCTGATGGCGGCCTTCTTCTTCGGCGCGCTGTCGGTGTTCGACCGCGAGATCGATCGCTGGGCGATCCCGTCCACGCGCATCGAACCGCAACCGATGCCCTCTTTCGAGCAGGTGCTGCGTCCGGCGTTCGAACGCATGCAGCCCACGCAGGCCGCGGTCGATGCGATGCGTTCGCGGGTGGATGGCCCGATGCCGGAGCACTTCGACACGCCGGTGAGCTGGAGCGCGTACACCACCCATCGCGATCCGGTGCTGTCGCTGTTCGCGGGCTTCGAGGTGCCCAACGCGAAGGATCCGGAAGAGGCGATCTGGGCCGAGGAGACGATCGATCCGCGCGACGGCCGGCTGCTGCCGGTCGACCAGCTGAAGGTCGGCAGCGGCTTCTTCTACCCGATGCACTACGGCCTGACCCTGGACTGGAAGAACCTCGGCATCTGGATCGTGGGCCTGTCGGCATTGGTGATGCTGGCCGCCCTGGTCAGCGGCGTGGTGATGCATCGCCGGATCTTCCGCGAGTTCTTCACCTTCCGCCCGGGCAAGGCGCGCCTGCGCAGCGTGCTGGACCTGCACAACCTCACCGGCGTGGTCGCGCTGCCGTTCCACTTCTTCTTCGCCTTTACCGGCCTGCTGATCTTCGCGGCCACCTACTACTTCCCGGTCGGGCATACCCAGCTGCATGAGCTGCACGACCTGCACGCACAGGCGGAGGCGCGCGAGACCGGCCTGCCGCACGAGCGCGCGGGCGTGGCGGCAGGCCTGGCCAACGTGGACGCGATGGTGGCCGAAGCGCGGCGCCGCTGGGAGGCCAAGGGCAAGGCCGGCGAGGTCGGCTTCCTGTGGCTGCAGCACGTGGGCGATGCCAACGGCCATGTCAGCGTCTATCGCGCCGGCACCGACCGCATCGCCCTGGTCGGCGATGCCATCCACTTCAAGGCATCGACCGGCGAGCTGATCCGCGAGGAACCCGCGGCGACGCCGGTCGCGCGCGTGGCCGAGTTCCTCACCGGCCTGCACCTGCAGCACTTCCGCCATTGGCTGCTGCGCTGGCTGTATGTGTTCGGCGGGCTGGCCGGCGCGGTGTGCATCGCCACCGGCTTCATCTTCTTCGTCGAGAAGCGCAAGCGCCAGCACGCGCAGCAGGGCAGCCAGGGCGCGCGCGTGGTCGATGCGCTGGCGGTGGCTGCGGTCACCGGCATGGTGCTGGCGGCGCTGGGCATCCTGGTGGCCAACCGCCTGTTGCCCGAGGACATGCCCGGGCGCGGCGACTGGCAGCGCTATGCGTTCTGGGGCAGCTGGGTGCTGGCGCTGCTGCATGCGGCCTGGCGCAGCGCGCCGGTGGCGCAGGGCCGGGCCAACCCGGCGTGGCGCGAGCAGAGCATCGCGATCGCGGCGATGGCCGTGGCCGCGGTGCTGCTGAACTGGGCGACCACCGGCGACCATCTGCTGCGCACGGTTTCAGCGGGTTACTGGCCTGTAGCCGGCGTCGACCTGTCATTGCTGGCCTGCGCGACGATAGCGGCGCTTGCCGCGCGCCGGCTGCGGCGACGCGCCGGCGCAGCGGTGGGCTGCCCGACGGGCACGGAGGCGAGGCATGCCTGAGCCCACGCACGCGGCAGCACTGTTGCTGGTCGCGATGCTCGCCGGCTTCGCCGGCATGGCCTGGCTGGCGCTGGCGATGCCGGCACACGCGCAGCAGGTGTGGGGCCGTGTGCTGCCAGCGCAGCATGTGCGGTTCATGCGCGTGGCCGGTACGTGCGGGCTCGCGGCGTCGCTGCTGTTCTGCCTGATGGCCGACCACGCCTCGATGGCGGTGCTGGTCTGGCTGATGACGCTGTCGGGCTCGGCCCTGCTGGTGGCGATGCTGCTGTCCAGTCGTCCGCGACTGCTGCGGATGCTGGCGCCGTGGGTGGGCACGTGGCGGGGGGCTGCACGCTGAGGCAGGCATGAGGATCGGGGCGTGCTTTCCCTCGGCGTCGCAGCCGCGTCTCAGGCGAACACGTGCTCGTACACGATCATCGCGCCGACCGCGATGAGGATGATCCCGCCGGCGATTTCCGCGCGCCGCCCGAGCACCTGGCCGAGCGCGCGACCGGCCATGACGCCGGCGGTGACCATCACGAAGGTGCACAGGCCGATCACTGCGGCCACGGCGAGGATGTCCACCTCAACGAAAGCCAGGCCCACGCCGACCGCAAGCGCATCGATGCTGGTGGCCAGGCCCGCCAGCGCCAGCGCCGCCAGTCCGCGCTGCGGCGGCGCATCGTCGTCCGGGGTCGCGTGCAGTGCCTTGTGGATCATGTGCAGGCCCAGCGCCACCAGCAGGCCGAACGCGATCCAGTGGTCCCAGGCCTCGACCATGTCCGATGCACTGGTGCCGAGCAGCCAGCCGACGATCGGCGTGGCGGCTTCGATCAGTCCGAACACCAGGCCGGCGCGCAGCGCATCGCGCCAGCGCGGACTGCGCATGGCCGCGCCCTTGCCGATGGCCGCGGCGAAGGCATCGGTGGACATCGCCAGGCCGAGCAGCAGGATGGAAACGGGGTGCATCAGGAATCCGGAACGGCGAGGCTTGGACACAACAGGCCGCGCACGCGCCCGACCGCAGTGGCGTGCGTGGCCTGCTGGTCTCGCCAACCGTGAGGTTGCGGCCGCCACGGCCGATTCGGGCCGAGTGTGTTGACGGACGCGCTTCCGCGGGCGGAAGCCGGCTACTCCCCAGTGGGAAAGCGGCCGCATCAAGCGGCCGCCCACGCATTGTTACCTGTGTCCCCTCAGCGGCCGGGCGGTGGTGGCGCTTGCAGCGGTTCCGGCGGCGTGCCTTGCATCGCGGAGGAATCGTTGCCGACCGGTACGAACTGATGTGCTCCGGGTGGTCCCGCAACACCTGGGCGCCGGATACGGTCTGGCCTCGCCGGGATGGGTGATCGGGAGGCTCGGGACCTGCGGCGCAAGGTCGCTGGAAGTGGGCACCGGGTCGTTCGGATTCCAGCTCGCGTTCTACCAGCGGCAAGGATTCCGGGTGTCGCGGATCGAGCGGGACTTCTTCGCCCGCAACTACCCGCAACCGGTCTTCGAGAACGGCATCCGGCTGTTGGACATGTTGCGCCTCGCACTCGATTTTCCGGTCGGCGACGCCGACGGGTCGCCCGCCGTCTGAATCCGGCCTCCGCTGGGCGACCGCCGAAGGGCGTCCGACGGCCACCATGCCTCCGGACGCTCCGGCGTCGATCCCTGGCGATCGGGTGGCCGCGCTTTCGTTCAAGCCGCCAGCCGCGCGTCCACCCCCTCGACCAGCCAGGCCATCAGCTCGGCAGCCCTGCGGTGGCGCAGCAGCGGCGCGGACTGGCCGGCCCACAGCGACATCAGGTCGGCGCGGCCCTGTGCGATCGCGGCCGCGCGCATCGCGCCGGTCAGCCAGTTCTGCACCGGATAGGGCGCGAGCCGGTGTTCCTGTCCCTGCAGGCGCCGCATCAGGGGATTGACCAGTCCGCGGGCGAGTCGCCCGCTGAAGGCGCGGGTCAGGCCTGTGTGGCGCGCATCGTTCCCGAACAGCCGCTCGCGGTGGATCGGCGCGGCATTGGACTCCTCGCAGGCCAGGAACGCCGTGCCGATCTGCACCGCCTGGGCCCCCAGCGCGAGCATGGCCACGATGCCGCGCGCATCGGCGATGCCGCCGGCGGCGATGACCGGCGCGCGCACGGCGTCCACCACCTGCGGCAGCAGCGACAGCCCGCCGGTGAGCGAGTCCTCCGCCGGGCGCAGGAACGAGACGCGATGGCCCCCGGCTTCGAGGCCGGTCGCCACGATCATGTCCACGCCGGCCGCGTCCAGTGCGATGGCTTCGTCGGGCGTGGTGGCAGCGCCGATGGTGGCGACGCCCAGCGCGCGGCAACGGTCCAGTATCCAAGGTGCGGGCACGCCGTAAACGAAGCTGAAGACCGCGGGCCGCGTCTCGAGCACCGCGTCGACCTGCTCGTCGAAAGCGGGCATGAAACGGGCGGGACGAGGTGGCGGCTCGACGCCAAGCTCGGCTTAGAACGGCGCCAGCAGTTCGACGTGCGCGGCATATGCACTGTCGTCCAGCGCAGGATCCTCGCTGTGCTCGAACGGAAGCCAGAGGTTGAGCGCGAACGGCTGCGTGGTTCGGGCACGGATGTCCGCGGCGACGGCGCGGATCCCGGCGCCATCGAGGTGGTGGGCGCCGAACGAGCCCAGCCCGCCGGCATCCGAGACTGCGGCCACCAGTTCCACCGACGACAGCCCGCCGCCGAACGGCCCCTGCACGACCGGATGCGCGAGCCCCAGGCGCCGCGCGACGGCACTGTTGCGCCAGGCCCTCATGCGGCCGGTTCCTTGAGCAGCCCTTCCGCTTGCAGCGCGGCCCGCACCGCCGGCCGCGCCGCCACCCGGGCCCGGTGCGCCTGCACGCCCGCGCGGCCGGACAGGTCCAGCCCCACCAGGCCCGCCCAGCCGCCGACCGTGAACAGGTAGGCATCGGCCAGGGTGAACCGGTCCAGGGCGAGGTAGTCGCGGGTGGCGAGCGCGGCGTCCACCCAGGCGAACTTGCGGCGCAGCTCGTCGAGGAAGACCTCGCGTCCGGTGCGGTCGACGGCGGGGTTGAACAGCGGACTGAAGGACTTGTGCAACTCGCTGGAGATGAAGGCCTGCCATTCGAGCACCGCGTAGCGTCCGGGATCGCCGGGCGGCGGCAGCAGCTCGTCGGCGCCGGCGCGTTCGGCGATGTACTGGGCGATCACCGGCCCCTCGGTGAGGTGGCGACCGCCGCCGAGCGCCAGCACCGGCACCTTGTCCTTGGTGCTGATGTCCCGCAGCGGGCCCTCGCCGTCGACCTGGTGGCGCTTGAGATCCACCCGGGCCAGCGTGAACACGCTGCCGGTCTCGCGCAGGACGATGTGGGGGACGAGGGAGCAGGTACCTGGGGCGTAGTAGAGCTTCATGTCGGGTTCCTTGAAGGCGGGGACAAGGCATCCTATTGCTGGCGCCGGAGGCAACAAATGCGCGACGATGCACTTCATCGGTTACATGAAGGTATGGAATGAGCCGGCAACTCGATGACCTGATGCTTGGCAGCCTGGAGCTGTTCTGCCTGGCGGCGGAGCAGGGCAGCTTCGCGGGGGCCGCGCGGCGGGCCGGGGTGTCGCCGGCCGCGGTGAGCCGCTGCGTGGCGCGGCTCGAACAGCGCCTGGGCGCGCGCCTGTTCGCGCGCACCACGCGCCACATCCGCCTGACCGAGCAGGGCCGTGCCTATCACGCGCATTGTCGCCAGGCGCTCGACCAGCTGGCGGAGGCTGAACGCGAGATCGGTGGCCAACAGCAGCGTCCCTCCGGCAGCGTCCGCATCAGCCTGCCCACGCCGCTGGGCCACCTGTGCCTGCTGCCGCTGCTGGCCGGGTTCCGGCGCCTGTATCCCGACGTGCGCCTGGACGTGCACCTTGGCAACCGCAACATCGACTTCATCGCGGACGGCTTCGACCTGGCCGTGCGCGGGCGTGCGCCGCCGGACTCGGGGCTGGTCGCGCGGCCGCTGCTCGACGACCCCCTGGTGGTCGCGGCCGCGCCGGCGTACCTGGCGCAGGCGGGCGTGCCGGTCACGCTGGAGGACCTGGACAGGCACGACTGCATCCAGTTCGAGCTGCCCAGCAGCGGGCAGCGCGTGCCCTGGTCGTTCCGGCGGGGCGGCGTGGACGTGGAGCTGCCGACGACGGGTGGCCTGGCCTGTTCCGGCGACATCCTCGCCACCATCACGCTCGCCCGCCACGGCGGCGGGCTGGTGCAGGTGCCGCGCTTCATGGTGGAGCACGACCTGCGTGCCGGGACGCTGGTCGAGGTCCTGCAGGACGCAGGCGGTCGCACGCGCCCGTTCTCGCTGCTGTACCCGGCGCACCGGCACATGCCGCTGCGGGTGCGCGTGCTGGTGGAGTTCCTGCTCGACGGAGTGCGGGAACACTTCGCCCGGCCCGGCGTGCCGCCTGCGTCGGCGGGACCGGCGCCCGGCAGGGCGCGGGACTGATGCGGCAGCGGGTGGACGGCGTACACGCCCGCCGGCGTCGGCCCCCGGTCAGCCCGGTGGCGGCGCGTTGGGGGCCGCCGTCCCCAGCTCGCGGTACTCGAACCAGTCGAAATCCGCGTGCTGGCGGCGACCGGACAGATCCTGGCAGGCGATGCCGACGAAATTGCCGGTGAAGCCGCAGGGCAGGGCGTGCTCGTCGGACAGGATCGAGGCGTCCTGCTCCGTGGCGAAGGGATGCCAGACCGCACCGTCGCGCGAGTAGGCGAAGCGGATGCGCGCATCCTCGATGACCAGTTTCAGGTAGACGCGATCGCAGTCGTCCAGCGGCGTCTCCTTCTCCACCGGCCAGCTGACCTGGCCGCGTTCGCAGCGCATCAGCCCCAGGCAACGCCGCGAATGCGGCGCGTGGGTGAGGAACAGGTAGTAGAACGCGTCGGTGTTGTAGAAGGCGACCAGGCCCGCCATCTGCTGGAAGTCCTCCGGCGAGAACTCGATGCAGGTGGAAGCCTCGACGTGGAACGCCTGCTGCCGGCGCGCCACCAGGCTCTGCTCGAAACGCGACACCATGCTCTCGCGGCCGTACAGGCGCAGGAAGCCGGGGCGGGCCTGCAGGCTCGCCATGTCCGCGTCGATCGGCGCGCGCGGCGACTGCCACTGCGGGGACAGCGCGGACGCGTCGAAGTCGTCGCGTGCGGGCAGGCGGGGCCAGGCGTGCGCCGGGAGGTCCGGTGCCGCGGCGGCCTCCAGCGGAGAGCGGCCGCCCTGCGCGAGCCGCGGCCATCCCCCCGTCCACTCGATCGCCTGCAGCGCGGTTTCGCGGCCCAGGATCGCGCGACCGTTGGCCAGGGGCCGCCTGCACAGGTGGGCCAGGCTCCAGCTGCCATCGCGGTGCTGGACGAGCGAGCCATGCCCGGCCGCCTGCAGCCTCAGCGAAGGATCGTGCGCGCTGGTGAGCAGCGGCCCGTCCGGCATCGCCTCGTACGGGCCTTCGATGTGTCGCGCGCGCGCGACCGTGGCCGCGTGCGTGGCGAAGGTGCCGCCCTCGGCCACCAGCAGGTAGTACCAGCCGCCGATGCGGTAGAGGTGCGGGCCTTCGACCAGGCCGAGCGCCGTGCCGCGGAAGATGTTGCGCACCGGGCCGACCAGTCGCCGCGCATCGGGGTCGTATTCCTGCAGCAGGATGCCGCCGAAGCTGTCGTGGCCCGCGCGGTGGTCCCAGACCATGTTGACCAGCCACTTGCGGCCGTCCTCGTCATGGAACAGCGAGGGATCGAAGCCGGAGTTGTTCAGGTGCACCGGTTCCGACCAGGGCCCTTCGATGTCCGGGGCGGTGACCAGGTAGTTGCGCACGTCCTTGAAGTCGCCGGCCCAGCCGCGCACGTCGGTGTAGACCAGGTGGAACAGCCCGTCGGCGTGGCTGAGCGCAGGCGCCCAGACACCGCCGGAGTTGGGTCGACCGCGCAGGTCGATCTGCGAGGTGCGGGTCAGCGCGGGCGGCAGCGTGCGCCAGTGGAGCAGGTCGCGCGAATGCGAGAGCGCCACCCCGGGGTGCCATTCGAAGGTGGAGGTGGCGATGTAGTAGTCATCCTCCACGCGCACAATCGACGGGTCGGGATGGAAGCCGGTGAGGATCGGGTTCTGGATCGTGGCCATGCGCTGGGTCCTGGCGATGACGGGAGTCGGCGGCGGCGCGGCGGTCAGCGACCGGCCGGGACGGCGAGCACTGCCCCGAGCGCCGGCTTGGGTTGTCCCTGGCGGTCGAACAGCAGGGGGTAGTTGGTGCGGTCGGGAATGGGATAACCGTTCTTCCACGACATGCCGTCCTCCACGCCCCATACCGAGACGCGGTGCAGCCTGTCGCGGCGGCCGTGGAAGATGCGGAACAGCTCGGCGTAGCGCTCGGCCAGCTGCCGCTGCACGTCCCCTGGCAGGCCATCGCGCCAGGGGTCGAGGAAGGCCTTGAACTCGGGCAGCTGGAACTGCGGGTGCATCATGCCCTGGCCGATGATCTGGCCTTCCCTGGTCAGCGGCAGCACGTCGACGTCGAGCTCGGTGATCATCACCTTGACCCCCAGTGCGGCGTAGGCATCGATGGCCTCCTCGACGTGTTGCGTGGACGGAAAGTTCAGGCCCCAGTGCCCTTGGATGCCGATCCCGTCGATGCGGATGCCGTGCTGCTGCAGCATCTTCACCATGCGCACGATGCCGTCGCGCTTCTCCGGGCGCCAGGCGTTGAAATCGTTGTAGTAGAGCTGCGCGTCGGGCGCGGCCTCGCTGGCGAAGCGGAAGGCATCGCGTACCAGCGCGTCGCCGTCGCCGCCGTAGGCGCGGACCCACGTGGTGTCCCGGTACCGGCCGTCCTCGCCGATCTGCTCGTTGACCACGTCCCACGCGTGCAGGCGCCCGGCGTAGCGGCCCGCGACGGTGTGGATGTAGGCGCGCATGCGCTCGCGCATCGTGGCCGGATCGGCCGGCGCGCCGTCGTCGCCCTCGAAGAACCAGGCCGGCGTCTGGTTGTGCCAGACCAGGGTGTGGCCGACCATGAACAGGTCGTGCCGCTCGCCGTATTCGACGAAGGCGTCGGCGGCGGAGAAGTCCCAGGTGCCGGGCTCGGGATGCAGCACCTCGGCCTTCATCACGTTCTCGGCGGTAATGGCGTTGAAGTGCAGCGGCACCAGCGCCTGTGCGCGCGCGTCCCGGCCGGACACCATGTCCGCGTTCATCGCGGTGCCGATGAGGAAGGCGTCGACATAGGCGTCCTTGAGCGTGGTCGGCGGCGCGGCGAAGGCGGCGGCGGCCGCGAGCAGCATGGCGCCGGCGAGGAGATGGAAGGTGTGGCGGATGCGCATCGGCGATCTCCGGGCGTGGCGTGTGGACTGGAGCGTCATTCGCAGCGGTCGCGGGGCGTCTCGGCCGCCCAGCCGATGGCGCCACCGATCATCTGCAGGACCAGCGGACGGACAGGCATGCGGGATCCCCGGGTGGACATCAGGGTGCCCCGACGTGGAGGCGCAGTTCCGCCGGCGCCAGGCCCTCGGAGCGCACGCGCACGGTGGCGGTCCCGGACTCGCCGGCGCGGCCGCGCACGATCGCCAGCGCCAGTCCGCTGAAGGCCTGCCGCGTCGGCGACGGGAAGGCGGTGAGGTCGCGCGGGTCGCCGTTGTCCGTGGCGACGAGCTCCACCGGCCCGTCGACCTCGAACCGCACGCGGCTGTCGGCATTGCGGATCGGCCGGCCCTGCGCATCGAGCACGCGCAGGGTGACGAACGACAGGTCGCGGCCGTCGTTGCCGATGCGGTCGCGATCGGCCTCGAGCGCGAGCCGCGCGGGCGCGCCGGTGGTCTCCACGGTGACGTCCGTCCAGGGCTGGCCTTCGCGCCAGGTCCGCACGCGAACCTCGCCGGGCTCGTAGACCACCTCGTCCCAGCGCAGCCGGTACTCGAACGCGCCCTTCTTCCTGCGCCCCTGCGAAACGCCGTTGACGAACAGTTCGCCCTCGTCGCCGCTGGTGAACACGTGCACCGGCGTGACCTCGCCCTCGCGGCCCGGCCAGTTCCAGTGCGGCAGGATGTGCGCCATCGGCAGGTCGGGGCGCCAGCGCGACTGGTACAGGTAGTAGCGGTCCTTCGGGAAGCCCGCCAGGTCCACGATGCCGGTGTACGAACTGCGCGCCGAGTAGTAGGGGGTCGGTTCGCCGAGGTAGTCGAAGCCGTTCCAGACGAATTCACCGGCCACGTACGGATTGCGGTCGAGGGTGGCGAACACGCGGTCGGCGCTGGAGCCGAAGTCGACCGCGTGCAGCTCGTACGCGCTGACATGCTGTTGCGCGGAATCGCCGCCACCGTTGTCGTCGCGGATGGGCGCGCTGTGGCGCGGTGTCACCGGGAACAGGTAGATGCCGCGGCTGCTGGCGGCCGAGGCGGTCTCGCTGCCCATGATCACCTTGCCAGGGAAGGCCGCGCGGAACGCCGGGTACGACGGCGGCGTGCGGATGCGTTCGGTGCCCTCGAACTCCGGTTCCTGGCGGATGCCTTCGCCCTGGTAGTTGAGGTTGACCACGTCGAACACGGCGGGGAAGGGCATGTCGGCCTTGGCCCAGTTCATCGAGGCGGTAGTCGGACGGGTGGGGTCTTCCTCCCGCACGATCTCCACCAGCCGCCGGCCGATCGCCGCGCCGGCCTCGCCGTCGTACTGCTCGCCGACCTCGTTGCCCACGCTCCACAGGATCACCGAAGGATGGTTGCGGTCGCGACGCAGCATCGCGCGCAGGTCGGCCTCGTGCCAGTCGGGAAACACCAGGTGGAAGTCGAGTGGCGTCTTCTTCTTCTGCCAGGAGTCGAACACCTCGTCGACGACCAGGAATCCCATGCGGTCGGTGAGTTCGAGCAGCTGAGGGTCGGGCGGGTTGTGCGCCATGCGGATGGCGTTGACGCCCATGTCGCGCAGGATCTCCAGCTGCCGCTGCGCGGCGCGGACGTTGAACGCGGCCCCGAGCGCGCCCAGGTCGTGGTGCTGGTTGACGCCGCGCAGCGGAACGTGCTCGCCGTTGACGATCACGCCACGGTCCGGATCCCACCGCACGTCGCGGATGCCGAAGCGCGTTTCGTAGCGGTCGACCACGCGGCCATCCTGGCGCAGCGTGGTCAGCGCGGCGTAACGGTGCGGCTGCTGCCCGGGCGGCGGGCCCCACAGCCGCGGCCGGTCGATGCGCGCGCCGGACGCCACGCGCGTGCTGCCGCCGGCCACGATGTCGAAGCCCATGGACGGAATGCGCGCGACTGCCTCGCCCTGGCGGCGCCCGTCCGCATCGATGGCGAAGAACTCGGTGTCGACCTGCACGCGCACCGGCGACGCGGTCGTGTTGTCGACCTCGACCCGCATGTGCACCGTTGCCGAGGCGTCGTCGACCTCGGGGGTGGTCACGGTGGTGCCCCAATGCGCCACGTGCACCGGCGCGGTACTCGTCAGCCAGACGTCGCGATACAGGCCGCCTCCGGGATACCAGCGGGCGGACTCCGGAGGATTGTCGAGCCGGATCGCCAGCTGGTTGCGTCCGCCGAACGCCACGTAGGGCGTCAGGTCCACCCGCCAGCTGTTGTAGCCGTAGGGCCAGCCGCCGACCAGCCGACCGTTGAGCCAGACGGTGGCGTAGGACATCGCACCGTCCAGGTCGAGGTAGAGCCGGCGGCCTGCCTGCGAAGCGGGAACGTCGAGCGCGCGCCGGTACCAGCCGATTCCCCAGCTCGGGAGGCGGCCCATGCCGCCGTAGGGGCCCTCGGCGATGAAGGGTCCGACGATCGCCCAGTCATGGGGCAGGGTGACTCGCTGCCAGTGGCTGTCGTCGAAATCGGCGCGCAGGAACGGCACATCGCCGAGGTCGGGCGCGTGCGGTGGACGCGCGTGACGCTGCGCAGGATCGGCGATGAAACGGTTGGCGGTCGGCAATACCCAGGGCTTGAGCACCGGCCGACCGGCGTGGACGGGCACCGCCTCGTCCGGTCGTGCGTCGGCCACCCGGCCATCGGCGCTGCCGGCGACCTCCGGTCGCACGTCGTAGTCCAGCCGGCCCTCCATCCCCGGCGGATCGCCACGATGGAAGCGCCAGCCGCTGTCGAGGCGGATGCGCTGGCGCGGTTCGTCGACGTCCGCCACCACTGCGGCGCTGGCCGGGGGCGCCAGCGCGCATGCGGCGAGCAGGACGATCGCGATCAGCAGCCCGGCCGGCTGGCGGCGGGTGCGGTGGCGGACGTGGGGGCGCGGACGCATGGCAGGGCTCCTGACGTCGGTTTACAGGCGGTAGGCGCGCTTGGGCAGGTGGTAGGCCAGCTCGATCGCGACTTCGAGCGCCTCGTCCTCGTCGAGCCGGTGTTCGGCCACCAGGCGCGCGAGCACGGCGCAATCGACGCGGCGGGCGACGTCGTGCCGGGCGGGTATCGAGAGGAATGCCCGGGTGTCGTCGTTGAAGCCGACCGTGTTGTAGAAGCCGGCGGTGCTGAGCGTCTGCTCGCGGAAACGCCACATGCCCTCGACCGAATCGTGGAACCACCACGCTGGCCCGAGGAACACGCAGGGATAGTGGCCCGCCATCGGGCCGAGCTCGCGCGAGTAGGTGCTTTCATCCAGGGTGAACAGGATCAGCCGGAAGTCGGGCTCGTTGCCGAAGCGCTCGAGCAGCGGCCTGAGCGCGTTCACGTAGTCGGTGCGAAGGGGCAGGTCGGCGCCCACGTTGCGTCCGTGCCGCGCGAACAGCAGCGGGTTGTGGTTGCGGAGGCAGCCCGGATGCAGCTGCATCACCAGGCCGTCGTCCAGGCTCATGGCCGCCATCTCGGTCAGCACCTGGCCGCGGAACAGGGCCGCTTCCTGCGTGCTGAAATCGCCCCTGACGATCTTGGCGAACAGGCGTTCGGCCTCCGCGCGCGGCAGGTTGGCCGTCAGCGCGGTCTCGTGCCCGTGGTCGGTGGATGTCGCACCCATGGCCTTGAAGAAGTCGCGGCGCTTGCGGTGGGCGAGCAGATAGCCGTCCCAGCTTTGGACGTCCTCGCCGGTCATCTCGCCGAAACGCTCCAGCGCACCTGCAAACGCTTCGTGCTCCGGGTCCACCACCTCGTCGGGACGGTAGGCGGTGAGCACCCGGCCATGCCAGCCGCTGTCACGGATCGCCTGGTGGTGTGCGAGCGTGTCAAGCGGGCCTTCGGTGGTCGCGATCGCCTCGATGTTGAAGCGCTCGAACAGCGCGCGCGGGCGGAAGGCCTCGGTCTGCAGCGCAGTGGTGATGGTCTCGTAGTACGCATCCGCGCTGTCCGCATCCAGGCGCTGGCGCAGCCCGAACACGTCGTGGAAGACGTGGTTGAGCCACATCGCCGACGGCGTGCCGCGGAACAGGTGGAAGTTCTCGGCGAACACACGCCAGGCCTGGTGCGGATCCACCTGGGCGCGGCTGCCGTCGGCGCGCGGGATGCCGAGTGCATCGAGGCTGATGCCCTGGCTGTAGAGCATGCGGAACACGTAATGGTCCGGCACCAGCAGCAGCTCGGTGGCATTGGCGAAGCAGGCGTTGCCGGCCCACCAGGACGGGTCCGTGTGGCCGTGCGGGCTGACGATCGGCAAGGTGCCAACTTCGGCGTAGAGCCGCCGGGCGATGCTGCGCTGGGCCGGGTCCGGCGGGAACAGGCGGTCCTCGTGGAGGTGCAGCGGTCGGGTCGCGGTGTCCATGGTGTCTTCTGGTTGCGTGGTGCGGCGGGCCTCCGCCCGCGCGCGTGGAGTTTCCCCGGCAGGGTGGCGCGGCTAACGCCTGCGGCTCTCGACCGGTCCCAGCG
>JAEXLY010000059.1 GCA_023444765.1 Pseudomonadota bacterium
GGCTGGCTTGCCTGCTCAACAGCACCGCGCTTGAACTCCGCACTGAACTTCCTTCGCTTCGACATGAACACTCCTCAGGGCCTGCATCGGCCGTCTCGTAAGTGTCCGTGAAAACGGGGTAGAACCCTCCCGGCGATAGGCTTGTTACGACGCGGCGTTGTCTGCACTAGGCGCCAAGAGATCTAGCAAGGTAGTCCGGTATGGACCGCGGAACACCAATCTCCTCAGCGTTGGCTACGGCTGGCCTCCACCTTTGCTATTCGCAGTACGTCGCACAAGGTGAAGGCAGCACTACCTTGATCGCCATCGCGCGTACGCCTGAGCGCGCCCGGGAGTTGCTGCAGGAGAACGGACCGGAATACTTCGCGAAGGAAGCGATCACTGTGCCACTCCAGGCCGGTGCGGACGATATGGCAATCTCAATGCTGGACTGCGTTTCCAAACGGGTCTTGGCCACGCTAAGTTCGCGCAACTTGGCGAACGCTGAGTTCTACTGTCTGTTCCACCACGCCTGACGGCCGACCGGACCCGAGGCTACTAGGACTCTTGCCCGTCCAACGCATGCTGGGAACGGCGACGACCGTTCGTCTCGGCTTGTGAGAGCCCGATCCATATGCTCTCCGCATGGCGCTCAAATGGCTCCCAATCACAGGTCCCGCGGGACCCGGACCGAGGAACGCCCTCTATGTGGGAGGGACCGAGGTCGCACGAATGGACCAGCGAGTTACGGGTGGCTGGTTCGCGCTACTGCGTCCACCGGGTCGCGGCCACGTCACCAAGGATTGTACGGATGAGGCCACCGGTCGAGCAGGCTGCGAGGCGTGGGCCCTTCGGCACCTTGCTGCCTTGCAGGCGTACGCCGAACACCGAAACTTGATGTGGCTGGCTAATCAGACTTGGCGGGGGCAAGACAAGACGCTGGCACGTGAGCTTCTGGAAGCTCTAGAGCGGAAGGCACCAGGAGCCCCCGCATCCCTGCAGGGGCCCGCACGGCTGGATTGCGCGCTCGACGGGGAAGGTGGACGACCAGGGGACAGCCGTGGACGATCCGGATCCGACGCGCGTGCACCGTACGTTGCTGGTGGGTCTAGGGTGACGCACGCGGCCGCCGCATAGGATCGGGCTGTATCGACTCAGCGTGTCAGAATAATCTGAGCCTCTCGGGAAGCTTCTGGACCCCATGGGCTCGGAAGGGCCGTCCTTTGATGGTGTCGGCCGTGAGGTGCTCAGCGCAGTTTCTGGGTCCCAGAGAGCAAGGAAGGAAGTTGGCGCTGACGCATCCCGGTTGCGCTATAAGATTCACCTCAAGTTCGGATTGGGAGAGGGCAATGGGCGATGTTGCTCAGATCTTCGGCTTCATAGCGATCATGATTGCCACGGCGGCCATTGCGGGCGGCTTGCTTGCGTTTGCCGCCCGTAAGCAGAACCAGAGAAACAGGCGAGACGAGGATGAATAACGGCGCGGGCTAACCTCGAACCGAGATGCCTTTGGGATCCCCGACCCAATTCTGGGTGCACCCTGACTAGTGGACAATCGCATCGTCCCTCGGAGACCGAAGTGACCTCCTCCCAGTTCTGCCCGGGCCTAATGCGGGGAGGAGGTCACCTGCGGAGGCCCGCACGGCTGGATGGCATGCACGCCGGGGAAGGTGGACGACCAGGGGACAGTCGTGGACGATCCGGATCCGGCGGGAGTGCACCGTGCGTTGGTGGTGAGCCCAGCGTTGCGCAACCAGCCGCTGCATGACATAAGGCGGTGAGGGTTCACCGTGTCAGAAAACTCTGAGCTTTGGGTCTGCCGCCTTTCGCGCCGTCTTCCTGTCCTGCGGCAGAGTGTCTGGAGCGGCGCTCTCAGGCGGTCGGACAGACTCGGCCCTCAGGGTCCAATCTTCCTTCCACTAAAAGCCTTTCACCCTCGAAGAACGATGCCAGGCCATTTCGCGCCACATATCGCCAGAGGCGCGGTAGCAGTGGCGCAAAAAAAGCGACTGGAGCAGTCCGAAGCCCGGCGCGAAATCCCGGCCAGAAGCCCGAGTTCTGGCAAGTCGTGGTGTCCATGGACCCAGCGTACCAGCTTTAGTGATGGCGTTCCGCCGCTTTGAGGCATCTCCGGGATCGGCTGCCCCCTGGGGCTACGCTTGCCGCGTGTCTGCCCCGAGCCATTTCAGCCTAGCAAAGGAACTTGGCAGGGCAGGAACTAATGTCCCTGGCTTTGCCGGCACCACCGCTGCCCGTAGGCGGTAGCGGCCAGGCTGGCCGGCGACGAACGTTCGCTTCTCAATGCGAACCCCGTCGTCGGAAATCGATCTCAAGTAGCGCCGAGAGACGCACGATTGTCGGGTTCGTCGTACCGTTTGCCTTCCAGGTCCATCCCATTGCGGCAGAAATTCGCGGCCCGTCATCTCACTCGCAATAGATCAGTCCATCTCGTCGTCTACTCCGGCGATAAGGATTTCAGGGTGGGCCGCCATTGATCCGCAGGCTTCCCACGCCCTGGCCGCACTCCCCCGATCCTCCAGCCGGCTCTGCCTACGCCCATCGTGCCACGGCCGTACTTGGAGTTGATGGCGTCTATCACCAACATGTTTTTCTCGCGCCTCTTATCGGCTCCAAAAAACAGGTCCTCTTGCCGCATAGCTGCTTGGACTAGATCCGTCAAACCTACACCAGCCCGCTTATAGGCCTGATCTGGCTGCATCATCGCCTTGGCTAGGAAGCACGCGGCTCGAATGACTTCCCCTGTGTCCTGTGTCGGGAAAGGCAGTGGCACGGCACGGCTGGCATGGAAGCCGTCTCCCTTGTGCGGATTGCCCGACAGCCACACCCACATCGCGCCAGCAGCGAGCTCCCGCCCCCGCATGCGTTCGCAGCCACGGTGGAAAACGTTGCAAGCGCGTCGAAGACGGCCTGTGGCTCGACCACGTCTCGCCCGAAGGTGCGGGACACCACGATCTGCTTGCGGTCGGGTTCTTCCAGTTCGAGATCAGCACAGGGAACCCCAGCAGTTCCATCTGTGTCCTTGCCAGAACCCCCCCATAGCGAGAACGGATGTGCTGTTCGGGAGCTGCGGCCAGGTCCGCGGCTGTGCGGATGCCTTCGGCGTTGAGGCGTGCCGCGAAGCGTGAGCCTACGCCCCCAGACGTCTTGCACGGGTAGCTGATCGATGTTGGCCAGGGTGGCCTCGAACACAGCTAGCCTGCCGGCGTTGACAGCGCGCTTGGAGTGCGTCTTCGCAATTTTATTTCCGGCCTTGGCGAGGGTCTTGGAGGCGCCCAAACCCACGCAACAGGGGATCCCCACCCAGCGCAGGATTCGCTCCCGGGCTTCCAGAGCCAGCTCAACCGGGTCATCGAGCACATGAACGCCGAAGAAATTCTCGTCAATCGAGTACACCTCCACGCGAGGGAACAGGTCCCGCAGGATCGACACGATCCGGCCAGAGAGGTCGCCGTACAAGCGAAGTTCGCTGAGCGCACTTCCAGCTGCGAGCGGACTTCTTTGCTGACCTGGAAGATAGGCGTGCCCATCCTCACCCCAAGCGCCTTGGCCTCCGGCGATATAGCAATGGCGCAGCCGTCCGCATTGCCAAGCACGACAGTGGGCTTGCCCCGCAGCTTCGGGTCCAACACCCGCTCGCAGCTGACGAAAAAATTGTTGCCGTCGATCAGGCCGTACATCACGCCACCTGATGGCTCAATGCCAGACCGACCACTCCCTCGAAGCGCTCAAGCTCGGCGCTTTCGGTCTGGGCCCTGACATAGCTGTCAGGCTCATCCAGCACATCGACAACGGTGACCACCGCCGAGCCGTTATCGGCCAGGACCACCTGACCCTCGTACACGCACATGCCGGTCCAGGAGCGCCATGCTCGCAGCACATCCTCATCCAGCCAGACCGCCCATCGATCGTCCATGTCCTGCGGCCACAGCCCTTCCCGAAGTCGCTCTACGGCGTGGGTCGACAGGGCCAGCCCGCAGCGGATCGGCCACCGTTGGCCATCCATGGGTTTGAGCTTCTCTTTCCAGCTGACTGGGGTAGCCATTTCGTCTCTCCGTGGCGGGGCCGGGAGCGTAGGGAGCGCAAAGCTCAGGACGTGAGACATCCGGGTAGAAGTCCTACAAGCGGGATGGAGGTTGTCCGATCGACCTGGGCCATCCACTGGCCGACACTGACCCTGCGGTTCTGGCCATTGCCCCTCCGGAGGGGCCGGGAGCCCCACCTCTCAAAGCGCCGATAAGCCGTCAGCGCCCCTTCGGGGGCGTTGACGTTTCCTCTGGGGCAAAAGTCCGTACCAGGGGGCGCAGCGGCAGCCGAAGCTGCCAGCGGCCGAACTTCCGGGGCTCCCAGCGCCCCAGCTCCACCCGGGCGCCATCGGGGTCCCAGAACTCGACGGCCGAGGGTGGGTCGCCGTTCTGGCCCTGGACGTCGATGACCAGCTCCTCTACCAGCTTCGGCGATCTGGCGTGCTGCCAGGCCTTCCACAGCTTTTCCTTAGTCGCTTCGTCCTCGCCGGCCCAACCCGAGTAAGCAAGGAAGTGCTCGAAGTCCTCCCGTGGGGTATGGGGAGCTGGCCGGTCTGTCGGCTGGCCGCAGCATGGGCAAGGCCGGCTTGCTAGCTCCACGAACTTGCCCACCTTTTCGCGGTCCTTCATGTGGCCTGGACGGAGCATAAGAGCCCCCACGCTGGAGCTATGTGATGAGCACGCGGGAACTGATCGAACCCACCCCAGGCGACAAGCGGTACGTCAGGCGCGACGAGAAAGGGCAATTTAAGGAGGTCGACGATGTCAGCCGATCCTTGTCCCAAGATGTCCAGTCAGGAAATATAAACTTGCGGTCGGTGCCGGAGGCCAGAGTCGATTGATGAGTCGCCAGGAGATCAATGCTACCCAACCTCGTGGATCATCATCGCTTCCAAACTGCACTGGATCGTCTCGCCGCGTCCATCCCGCCGTGGCGGCTGGGGAGACAGCACAGGACGACTGCCGTGGCCTTCGCACGGCGGGCATCTCCTCTTCGAGCTTAGGCCAACGCGGACTTATCGCCCGTCCTGTCGGTTAGGATGTCGCCATTCCGCCGGACTGCGCGCCACGACGCGCACCTCGGCTTTCACGGATTCCCGCCAATTCATGATCCTAGCCAAAATCGAACCAAAGCGCGCGGTCAACCCCGCGTATCTGAAGATTAAGCCGACACGTGCCGAGATCGACGCGTTCAAAGCACGCCTGATTGAGATGCTGGACGCCTGCGTGCACGCCGAGTCCGAGGAGTTTCACAAGAACCTTGTGGCTAACTTTCTGCGGCTTACGTACTACCAGCCGCGGCACTTCATCAACACCAAGGGGCGCGCCGATCTCGTCGTGCATCACGGCGAAGGTCCGCAGTCGCAGGTAGCGGTGATCGTCGAAGCCAAGCGCCCAGCCAATAGCGCGCAGATGGTGCGCGTAGACAACGTCAATACGAAGGCGTTTCAAGAGCTTCTGCTCTACTACCTGCGCGAGCGGTTTCGCGACGGCGTTCCCAACCATGAGCTACGCCATCTCATCGTGACCAACGCTCACGAGTGGTTCATTTTTGACGCCGCGTTCTTTGAGAAGGAGTTTGCGCGAAACACTCTTTTGTTGGCGCGCTTCCGTGACTTTGAAGCAGGCCGCCTCGCCGGCAAGACGACCGACTTCTTCTACCGTGAGATCGCGGCGCCCGCGATCGCCGCCGTCCAGAGTGAGGTCCGCTTTGCTTACTTTAATCTGCGCGATTACGAGGCCGCTCTGCGCAACACCGATCTAGCGGACGACGCGCAACTCGTGGCGCTTTACAAGCTGCTCTCCCCGCAGCATTTACTCAAGCAACCGTTTCAGAACGACAGCAACACACTGCATCTTGGGTTCTATACCGAATTGCTGCACATCATCGGTTTGGCGGAGGTCCGGGACCGCAAGGGGCGCCTGATTAGTCGTCTTGCGCCGGCCGACCGTCAGCCCGCATCGCTGCTAGAGAACGCGATTCGCCAACTCGATGCGTTGGACAAGCTGCCCCGTGTTTCCAACATCGCGCGCTTTGGGTCAACGCGCGATGAGCGCTTGTTCAATGTCGCTCTCGAACTGGTCTTGACCTGGATCAATCGCGTCCTCTTCCTGAAGCTGCTAGAGGCCCAACTGATTGGCTATCATAAGGGCGAGAAGTGCCTAGCCTTTCTGGGGAGCCTGCAGGTTCCTACGTTTGACCGTCTCGACAGTCTATTCTTTCAGGTGCTGGCGCGTCAGCGGCACGAGCGCAGCGAAGACCTGTCCGCCTTCGCTCACGTCCCGTACTTGAACAGCTCGCTCTTCGAGATCTCCGAGCTCGAACACGAGACGATCACCATAGGGAATCTGAAGGATGATCTGACCCTTCCGGTCCTGCCGTCCACGGTACTTCGTGAGGCTGACGGGCGCCGTACGACACTAGCGCCGCGCACACTGGATTACCTGCTGCGCTTCCTGGATGCCTACGATTTCGGGAGCGAGGGACCAGGTGCAATCCAGGAAGAGAACAAGTCGCTGATTAACGCCTCGGTGCTAGGGTTGATCTTCGAGAAGATCAACGGCTACCGGGACGGCTCCTTTTTTACGCCTGGCTACGTCACGATGCGGATGTGTCGCGACACGGTGCGCGAAGCGATCCTACGTAAGTTCAACGACGTTAAGGGATGGGAATGTGCCGACCTGATCCAGCTGCAGGATAAGATCACAGACGCGGAAGAGGCCAACGAGATCTTTAATTCGGTGCGCATATGCGACCCGGCCGTGGGCTCTGGCCATTTCCTAGTGTCCGCGCTCAATGAGCTTCTCGCACTTAAGGCTGAGCTTGGTTTGCTTTGCGACCGCACCGGTCGCCGGCTGAAGTGGTACACGGTCACGGTCGCCAACGACGAGTTGGTCATGAATGATGAGGATGGCGAGTTATTTCGCTATCACCCAGCGAGCGCCGACAGCCAGCGTATCCAAGAGGCACTCTTCCACGAGAAGCAGGTTCTCATCGAGAATTGTCTGTTCGGCTTGGACATCAACCCTAACTCCGTCAACATTTGCCGACTGCGGCTGTGGATCGAGCTGCTCAAGAGCGCGTACTACCGCGCCGATAACGAACTTGAGACCCTCCCAAACATCGATATCAACATCAAGTGCGGGAACGCGCTGGTGTCTCGCTTCGGCCTGGACGTGGACGTCAGCAAGGTGCTTAAGGCGAAGGGCCTGCGGCTTGGTGAGTACCGCAACGCCGTGCGCAGCTATCACAACGCGCGCAGTAAGGACGAAAAGCGCAACATGCATGCCCTCATCGAGCGCATCAAGGGCGAGCTACGCACCGAGATTTTCGACAACGACCCCAAAGTGCGTCGCTTGCGGGCCGCCCAGGGCGAACTAGATACACTCCGAAACCAACAGGTACTGTTTGAAGAGTCCAAGGCGGAGAAAAAGGTCAGGATAGCGGCGATCGACAAGCTCAGGACTGAAGTGAGTCGCCTGGAGGCCCAGATCGCCGAAGTCCGCAACAATCGCGTTTTCGTCAACGCGTTCGAATGGCGGCTCGAGTTTCCGGAAGTGCTTGGCGATGACGGCACCTACCTGGGCTTCGACATCGTCATCGGAAATCCGCCATACGGCGTTTCGGTCCAAGGACTGGACCGTGATTACCTCACGAAGACGCTGGGCAAGGTCCCTGACTTCGAGATCTTCTACTGGTTTATCAACCGTGGCCGACAGATCCTGCGTCCCGGGGGGTTGTTATCTCTCATCGTGCCCAATGGCCTGCTGTTCAACGTCTACGCCGCGCCCTACCGGCTCAAACTGCTCGAGGATTGGTCGGTGCTGGAAGTCCTCGATTGCAGTGCCTTCGCGATCTTCCCGGATGCGACGGTTCGAAACTGCGTCATCCTGCTCGGTAAGGAGGTTCCCTCCGGAAGAGTCGGGTTCAGACGCACGCGTGACGCGACGTCCTTTGACGAGCTGGTGGCGGGGCCTCGCGAGTGGGCCCCCGAAGCAACGTTACGCGAGTGGAACCGAAACTGGGCGTTGCCGTTCCGCCTCGACCCGCCGGTGCTCTCCATGATCTCGACCTTGCGCAGGCACCCGACATTGGAGGAGCACTTTTCCGTCTCTCAGGGCTATATTCCGTACCGTTTGTCGGACCTTGTGAAGCTCTACGGCGAAGCGAAAGGCAAGGCGATCAAGGAGGAGCAGCAGTGGCACGCCGACCACCCTGTCGACGCCAGCTACATCGAGGAGTTGAAGGGGCGCTCGCTTCACCGGTATGGCCACGAACGCACGGGGCGTTACGTAAAGTACGGTCCGCATGTGGCCAGTTACGTACACCCGAAGTTCTTCAATCAGAGGCGATTGCTTGTCCGCGAGATCACCACGCCGCGTATCACGGCCGCATTGGTAGACATGACCTTTGTCAACGACCCTCAGATCATTTCGGTGATTCCAAAAACAGGAGCGGTGTCTTTAGAGACACTGTGGGCGATCGTCAACTCCAAACTCGCAACATTCTTCCATTTTAACGCCTCTCCGAAGGCGGCCAAAGGCGAATTCCCGAAGATCCTGGTTCAGGATCTTCGTGGCTTTCCGTTGCCGCGGCAGCTGGGGGCGGCTCTTCAACCGTTGGAACGAGCCGCACGGCAAGCCATCGCAGCAAAGGCTGCGGACCCACAGCGCGACATGACGAGGGACGAAGCCAGTATCGACGCCTTGGTGTATCAGGCTTATGGGCTGGACTGCGCGCAGATCCAAGTGATCGAGGACGCGTTCTAACTTTCTCCACGGCACTGAGCGGGCTTCGTAGCGATTTCAGTGACGGGCGTAAGCCATCCCCGCGGTCTTGGGTGCAGTGAGCTTACTGCAGCGGCGGTTGCCATCCGACGAGTTCGGGTTCAATCGGCCAGGGTAGCAGGGCATTGCGGATGCTATGGTGGCGTTGGAGCGCGCTGTTATAGCCGGCCGTCAACCGTTCGACCGCTTCGGCGGGCGCGCCCAGCGAACGCGCGCGGGTCTGCAGATGAGACCACGTGCCATGCAGGCGAGGATTGAGCTCTTCGATTGACGCCGCGAACGCGCGGAAAATGGTGTCGATGACGGCATCGGCCGCCGACGTACCGGTCCTGTCCGCCTCGTCAGGCGCCTCGCGCGCGCCATCTAGCATGGTGTCGAGACCTTCGCCCATCCGCAGGGCACGTATGTCGGCGGCGACCAGCGCATACGCGTCGCTGGCGATCTCTGTATCGCCGAGCCACAGATGGACCTGGTGTACATCCTCGACGATCGCGTCCAGACGACGGTCAATTGCGCCAAGCGCTGCTTCAGTCGTCGTAATCTCGGACAGGCGAGCGAACAACGCCTTCCACAGCGGTGGCTTCCAGTCCAGACGCAACGCCGTCTGCATGTCGAGCATGAATTCCAATGTGCTAGGCAAGCAATCAGTCGGCAGTGTTTGCACGACATGCACGGCGGCTTGCAACTCGCCGTAATGGATCAACTCGCTGAGTGCCACCCGGTGTAACCGGTGCTCCGGCTGGCGCGCGAGTTCAATGATCACCCGGTTCCACAGCTCGCTGCCTGAGTGGTGCGTTCCGTACCACCACAGTGGTTGTGGCCAGCCGCATAGAACATGGATGCAGGCGTCAAATAGCTGTGGGCCGAGCGCTTGCTCGATTGCCGCGACATCGCCATCGAAGCACTCCTGGGTCACGGCAAGCGTCGTCAGAATGGCCGGGGGCGTCACGCGTCGTGTCAGCGCGACGGCCGCGACCCAATGCCGATCAGGCGACGTGGCGCGCAAGCAGCCCGCCACGCATTCTATTTCATCTGCCGACAGCGCGTCCCATGCACGGGTCAGCGCTGCGACCGATACGATCCGCGTCCCGGTGTGTTCGGTCCGCAAGAGCTGTTCGACAATTGCCGTGCGCGGTGGCCCGGGGGCCAGGCGCAGCAGTGGCGGAATCAGCAAGAGTTCGGACTCATCCAGCGAGTGCTGTCCAGCCTTTTCGACGACACGCCGCGTCCAAACCTCAAGCAGCGGCAGCAGCAACTCCGGGAGCACCTCATTGAGAGCGTCGTCCACCGCCGCGTTCAGTCGACCGTCGCGCAGGGAGACGTTGAGGGGTAGCCGCTCAAGCGCACGCGGCGCGACAGCGGCGAACAGATCCCATGGCGGGAACTGCCCAAACCTCTCTACTCGATTGAACAACACCGCACGCGAGTAGACGACGCTCGCGGTACTGGGCGACCCACACTGCGCGATCGCGATGTCGGCCAATCTAGCTCTCCGCGCCCCTCCGATCGCTGGCCAGGCTCTCGCGATGCCCTCAATGAGGGCGGCGCCCATGGGCGGCGTCGCGTCGCGTTGAATCAAGTCCAGCACGTCGTCGTCTTCGCTACGCGGAACGGACACCCACAACTTTGCGGCTGCCGCACGCACAATCGCTTCGTCCGCGCGGAGTAACCGTCGGACCGCGCTGATCGTCAGTTCGGCGGGTTCACCCTTAAGTGCTTGCAGAAGGCGCTTTGAAAGTGCGATGTCCAGCGCGACTGGCTCGCCACGATCCAGCGCGTCAAGGAAGGGCCGCACCTCGTCAAGCGTGGGCCGCGGCTGCGACCAGTCGTAGTTATTCGAGATGAAGCCAACCCCACCGTCGACGGCGATGCGGTCCAGACTCACGATCATGCTTTCTGCAAGCCCGGCCAGCTCGTCGCTTAAGTCCTCGGGCAGCTGATCCGCGAACCGCACGAGAAACTCGAAGCAACTGTCGCGCGTGGCCGGAAAGCGCGATCGGAGGCCTTCGTGGGCCAGCCGGTAAAGCGCTTCGCCATTACCGCTGAACGCCGCTCGTAGCCAGCGCAGGTTCTCCGCGGCTGCGAGCGAGGTTTGCGGCGACGGGCTCGCCAGTGCACGCGCCAACTTTGGGGTCAGGCGGTCGAGGTCGGAAGGAATGTCGGGGGTTGCAAGCGCCTGTGCTCCGGCGCGTAGATAGGGATGGGTGAAGTTGAACGCGTTGCGCTCAACCGCGATTACTCGCCGCCGCTGCAGCACCGTCAGCGCGTGGGACATGTCCAGGGGCAGCGCCGGACTGTTCTGGTAGGCGGGTGGCGACACCCTATCCCTTTCACCGAACGAGATCGCCTCGAAGTCGCCCTGGAAACTTGGCCGCTCCAGAGTGCCGTCCGCCACAAACGCCAAGTCGATCTCTGCGACCGAACGCGCCGGCTCCGTGGCAATCGCCGCGGCGACGAGAACATCGGCAGCGCCGGCGTGCTGACCGGCGATCGAGCGAGCGAAATCAATGGCATCACGCCGGGCCTGCACGAGGATCTCCTCGTCGGTGTAGGGCTCGGCAAGCTCGCTCCAGGTCTGAGCCAGATAGGTCAATGCACCCGGGTCGCGAAGATCGTCCGATCCGTCGATCAGTGCACTGACCCTAGCAACTGCGGCGGGCGGGAGTCCCTGCGCCTGGGCTTCGGCTGTCCAAATGGCGTTAGCCACTTCGTTGGAGAGCGAGTTCAATCGGCGCCACTTAAAGGCTCCAAGCCGGCATGCGGCGAGGTCGCCGGTACCGCGAATCTGTAGCAGCACGTTCTCGGTCTGTGCGGTGATGAGGTAGCGACCCCGCTGGAGGCGGGCGCACAACGCTGACAATTTCGCGAGCTGCGCGCTGGCATCAGGAATCGGTTCGCGGGAGCCAAACGGGTCATCTAGCACGTAGGCCCGGCGCGCGGTGACGTCATCGGACAGGAATCGGTCTGCCTCGTCGATGTACGTGCCGCGGCGGACATCGATGCCCTGTTCCTGAAGACGTTCGGCCACGGCCAGTGCCGCCCATGACTTCCCCGCGCGAGGCGGTCCGGCGACCAGCAGGCACCCCTGCGCTTCCAGCTCCGATACTAGTTCGTACTCCGTGCCACGATCCCTATAGCGGCGCGGGCGGAGCGCGCGCGGTGAAAACGTCGACAGTACGTCGCTGATCAGGCGCGCCGCGTCGGCCTGGGTCTTCTTTGCTTCGCCGATGCAGTCGGTCAGATGCGCCAAAATGCCACGTATGGCGGCCGATTCGAAGCGCTCGCGCTGCAACGTTGCATGCAGGCGCACTTCGATCGTATCGGAGGTTTCCTGCTCGACCAGGGTGACTTTGCGCAGAGCCGCCTGAAAGTCGGCGACCGGCCTCGCGGCAAGCGCCTGCTGATCGGAAACACGGTCTCTTGCAAGTGCGCTGAGTTGTCTACCGGCGAGCACTGAAGCTCGTCGGGCTACTTCGTCACGAAGTTCGCCTGCCAGGGCCGCGGAGACGGTTCGCAGGCTTGGAGCCCCGAGGCGATTCGAGTGCGCCAGCAGCGGTCGAAGGGAATCTGCACAGCGTGCAGAAAGCACGAAGGCCGCGTAAGTATCCGGGTCGTGGATCAAGCGTTCCAGTAACGAACCCGATCTAGTGCGTTCCGGGTAGTGGGCCAAGTACTCGACCAGATTCGACAGGTCAACAATTCCGCTTGCGCCTTTGACTTGTACTTCGAGTGTCGTCGCCGGCTGACCGTCCCACAAGATGCGGGCGTCTTCGCCGCCCACGGGTTCCGGCACCAGGGTGAACGAGCCAGTGGTACGGAGCGCGAGGACCAAGTCCACGCAGACCATGTCCTGGAACGCGAACTTTTCAGGTGCGACGACAGCGATGTTCAAGGCAATTTCAGCGGCGGCCTGCTCCGGTGCCTATCGTACTTAAAGAGTCTGTCCGCTGGTCGCCGCGCGACGCATGTGCCGCTAAAGGGCGCTGGGCTGGGCACCGGCCACCGCTCGCGGTACGGCGTGAACCGGCGGCGGCATCGGTGGCGCGCTGCCGCCGGGGGGGGGATCAGGCACCCCGGTGAGGACATGCGACGGCACTGTCCTGACCTTGCGGCCGCCCGCCTCACGCGCCCCTCGTGGCATGGAATCCCCTCCC
>JAEXLY010000065.1 GCA_023444765.1 Pseudomonadota bacterium
GGGGTGTTGGGTGGGGGTCCCCGCGATGCTCTGCACGACGGCGACGGCGACGTCCACACCGGGTTGCTCCGCCATGGCCACCTCGATCTCGCCCAGCTCGACCCGGTAGCCGTGCACCTTGACCTGATAGTCGTTGCGTCCGTGGAAGACGAGATCGCCCTTCTCGTCCAGCGAGGCAAGATCTCCAGTGCGATACCAGACCGTGTCTTCGCCGGCACGCGCGACGAAACGCTCTGCAGTCAGCGCCGGCTCGAACAGGTAGCCGTCGGCCAAGCCGTCTCCGCCAATCCAGAGCTCACCGACCGCCCCCCGGGGCACGATGGATCCGGACGGATCTACCAGAGCCACTCGGCTATTGCGTAACGGGTGGCCGAGTGGCGGGGGAGCGGACCGACGGTCCGGCGAAACGTGGGCAACAGTGGCCCATACGGTAGTCTCAGTCGGGCCGTACAGGTTGTACAATCGAATACCACGCGCCAAGATCTCATCGGCAAGCGCACAATCGAGCGCCTCGCCGCCGCACAACCCGGCTAGCGGTCGCAGCGGCTGCCACGATTCCTGCATCAAGGTACGCCACCCCGATGGGGTCGCTTGGAAGTGCGTGATGCCTTCCTCGTCGAGCATCGCCGTCAGCCGGGTGCTGTCACGCACGTCTTCGCGGTCGGCGACCACCACCGTTGCACCACAAGTCAGCGGATACAGCAGTTCGAGCACTGAAATGTCGAACGCGCACGAGGTCGCCGCAAGCCATCGATCGCTCGGCTGCAGCGGAAACCAGTCGCCCATGGCATCCATGAAATGCATCACCGCCCGCTGGCTGACCATTACGCCCTTGGGCTTGCCGGTCGAGCCGGAGGTGTAAATAACGTAAGCCGCACCATCCATATCGGCCACGGGTGGGCCGGGCCATGGTTGCCCGTGGGCGTCCGCCGCGATGGCAATGCAGGCATCGGTGCCTTCCTCGCCGCCGACAAGCGCGACCAACCGGGCGTGCTCGACGACATACCGTCGCCGGGCCAGCGGATAACTGGGATCTAGGGGCACGTACGCAGCGCCGACCACATGCACCGCTAGCAGCCACGCAACTAGGTGGTGACCACGCTCAACACAAATGCCGACGCGGTCGCCACGACCGACGCCGGCAGCGGCCAATGCGCCCGCCTTACGCAGTACTTCGTTGACCAAGTCCCTATAGGTCACGTCAAGCCCGCGATGGCGGACAGCGGCAGCTTCCGGGCTGCGCTCGGCAGCCTGGATCACCGCCTCGATCAACGTAGTCGCCCCAGCCGGCGCAATAGGCCCCTGCAGCAGCGATCCCGCCGCCGGTGCTACGGTCGACCAGACGTGATTAGGTGCGGCCAATTGCAGCAGCGACTCGCGGAACTGCTCGACCATGCCTCGCACCAGCCATTCCGGCATCAGGTCACATCTAAACTCCCACAACACGTGCACCGGGTCGTCCGTCCCCAACTGTCCCCGACGTGGAATGACTACTACTGAAAGGTCGAACTTGGCCGCCTCGCTATCGATTGCCTCGATCACCGTCGTCTCATGCACGCCGGGAAGATCAAGCGTCGGCATCGGCGAATCGTGGAAGCCGAGGAAAACCTGGAACAGCGGATTGACGCCCGGCTCACGCCGGGGCCCCGCCGCCTTTACGATTTCCTCGAACGGCAGCGCTTGGTATCGCTGAGCCTCCGAAACGGCGCGGAATGCGTCTCGCATCAGTTCGTCGGTCGACTTTTCGTCTGCAAGCCGAAGTCGAAGAGCCACGGTGTTGATCATCATCCCGATGATGTCCGTCGCGTTCCCCCATCCTCGGTTAGCAAACGCTGAGCCTACGCAAATATCGTGATCGCCGGAAAATCGTGCGAGCGTCATTGCGAAAGCTGCGAAAACCACGGAAAACGCGGTCTCGCCCCGACTAGCGGCAAGCAACTCAATGCGCCGCCAGCTGTCGCGCTCGAGTTCGACGCGCAACGTCTTGCCGCGCGGCGCTACGGGCCCAGTTATCGCCTGTCGTGGCAGGTTGATCTTGAGGGGAACCTCGTGCAGTTGCCTGCGCCAGAACGCTCGGGCGGAGTCCGCTGCTTCCGATCGCAGCCATTCCTGCTGGCTGACGCAGAAATCACCGTACTGAAAAGGCGGCGCCAGGCGCAGTTTCCGGCCAGCGCAACGCGCACGATAGAAGTCGCAGAAGTCTTCCAGAAACAGGTTGAATGACCATCCGTCATGGACGAGATGGTGCTCGACCATCAACAGGACGTGCTCATCACCCGGCATTGCCGCTAAGCCCCAACGCACCAGCGGCGGCGCGTCAAGATCGAACGGCCCGCCGAGGGGCCCATCAAGGAGGTCGCGTAAATCGGACTCCACTGCTTGGGGTGCGCTGTCGCGCAGGTCGAAGCATTCTAATGACACTGAGCATCGCGCAGCGATACGCTGGCGACCCTCGCCGTCTGCGCTGGGAAACCCGGTGCGATAGATCTCGTGGCGATCAACCACGTCCTGCAAGGCGGCTTGCAGTGCGACCGCATTGATCGAGCCGCGAAGGCGGATCATCGACTTCGCGAGATACGCACGGTCCAAGGGATTCTGGTCAACCATGAACCAGACCGAGCGCTGCGACGACGACAATGGCGCTTCCATCGAAGGGGCGCGGTGTCGAATTTCGTGAATCTCTATGCCAGCGGCGCAGGCCGCGAACATCGCGGCCGGCGTGCGTTCAGTTTCTACCGCTTCGTAAGGCAGCGACAGCGCTAGCGTACGACGCACTTCGGCCGCTAGCCTGATCGCGCCAATCGAATTACCACCGGCGGCGAAGAAGTCTTCATTCCATCCCACGCGGATGCCGAGCACACGCTCGAAGGCATCAAGAAACAGCTGCTGTGAAGGATCGAGTTCGGCCTCGACGGGGCCGGACACGACCGACGGCTCGGGCAATGCGGATTCGTCGATCTTGCCGCGCTCCGTGAGCGGGAAGTGCTGAAGCTCGACATAGCGCTCGGGCACCATGTATCGCGGAAGTCGCTCCAGCAGGTATTCCCGCATTCGAGCGACGTCGACGCGGACACCGGCCCTGAGAGTGAAATATGCGACCAGCACGCGGTTGCTACCGAGCGTGCGCGCGGCAACGTGCACTTGGCCGATGCCATCTAGGCCCCCCAGCGCGCCTTCTATTTCCGAGGGCTCGATCCGGACGCCGTTGATTTTCAGCTGGTTGTCCACGCGGCCAACGAACTGGAGCTTGCCGTCCGCACTTCGACGACACAAGTCACCAGATGCGTACGCTCGACAGCGCTTTCCCTCACCATCTTCGACGAGAAGGAATCGCTCTGCGTCAAGTTCTGGGCGATTTAGGTAGCCCCGGGAAAGGCCCACGCCCGCTATGAGCAGCTCACCTATTTCCCCATCATTCACCAGCACCCGGTCAGGCCCGACGATGAAGCAACGAACACCCGGTAAAGGCGCTCCAATGTCCGGCAGTCCCTCCGCATCAGCCTGCACCACGCCGCTTGTGGAGATCACGGTCGCCTCCGTTGGGCCGTAGGAGTTCTCGACTCGGGTCTTCCACCGTGCCGGCGGACGCACCGTCAGTCGCTGACCGGCGGTCTCGATGGTCTGCAGGCATTCGGGCAGATCGAGATCCGGCTCGAGCATCAGCACCTCGGCCACAGGCGTCGGCAGCCAACTGAAGCTTATTTCGTAGTCGCGATAGAAAGCGGCTAGCCGCTGTGGATCGAGCAGTACATGCTGCCTGACCACATGGATCTCGGCGCCGCACGCGAGCGCCGGAAAGATCTCGATGACAGCCGCATCGAACGCGACATTGGCGACGAACGTGACCCGGCTTGCGGAGGAGATCGAGAAGTGGTCGATGAATGCGTCGATGATTGGAGTGAGAGACTCAAAACCAATAATGCAACCCTTCGGCGTCCCACTGGTCCCGGAGGTGTATATGACATAGGCCAGCCCATCATCGCGCAGTCTCGATGGGCGCGTGTCACACGGGCTCGCATCGAGTACCCAGTTGAGTGCGGGGCAGTGTGATAGCGGAGCCTCGGATGCGACGACCGCGAAAGGCGCGCCAACGTCCCGAAGCACCAGCTCTATCCGCCGTTCCGGCGTGTCCCGCGACAGCGGGACGTATCCACATCCCAGCTTCCAGCATGCCAACAGCGCAACGATGAACTCGACGGAGCGATCGGCGACGATTGGGAATGCAACCGGGCACTCGGCCTGCAGTTCGCTGAGTCGCGCGGCCATGCGCAACGCCAGCCGATCGCTAGCCGCGTCGACGTCAGCGTAAGAGAAACGATTCTGGCCGCACACTACCGCCGTTCCATCGTAATGGCGCAGCCCGGCAATGATGCGATCACGAAGACAGCGTATCTCGTTTGCCATGCAAGCACCCCTACATAGATGTCTGTGGAACTAGGACTAACGCCTGGAACCCGGTCTAATCGGCATCCAGACCGCTGACAAGAGCCTTCATCAGCGTTGCAACAGCTGATTTCATCCTCTAGACAAAATTCCGCCTCTCATAGTGGTGAGGCAGACTCGTCTCGCGCCATTACCCAGCGCCGGAAGCGCTTGCTTCGCCAAAGTATTCGACTGGCTTTTCCGTGCAGGAGTGGAAGGCGCGACCGGCCTGACGGCAGAGTAAAGCTCGTGGCATGCGATGCGGACGCATTTCCGAGAAGCGGAAACGACGCTCCACCGCACGATGTGGGGGCGCCGCATGGACGGGACGTCACTGCTCAGCTTCGCGCGCACGCGCTCCCCGGACCTTTTCCCGAAGTCCGGCAACTGAGGTTGATGGCCGTCGTGTCCCGACCGAACTGGAGGGCAGGCAGTGGCTGCGCAGATACCGAGCCGATCCCGCAGAACCCGATCCGGATGCAGACACGGCCCCGGATGAGAGACGCTGCCTTGGATGGCGTACTGTCGGCGCACGCCATGGGGCCACGGGCAGCTCGTCGCAGCCGAACGCACCTGCCTTGGAACCGTCCTTGGATGGACCATCCTGATTCACTTTCCATAGTGATGCTCTGTAACGTAACGAGCTCGGCGGTTGCTCAGATGCGCCCCTCCCGCCCCCTCGCGCCCCTGCGACTGAGTGCCGCATTAATCCGAGAACCGGCTGCCCTTGTCAAGGCCCTGAAAGTCATTCGGGCAGATGTCATACCTCAATCCCACGCGTATGCTCAGAACTGCTTAGAACGTCGGGAAGGCTGGTCGCTCATGACCATACGGGGCTCGACGGTGCTCCATGCGGAGCAAAAAACCCTGCGAAGCGTGGACGCCAGAAGACACCTTGACCGCGTGCGGCGGCTATCCCAAGATGTGCGCCGCAGCGATTCCAGCGGCTATCGCGCCATGTAGGTTAGTCCTTCCGACGCATACATCGACGTCGGTGCAGCCACGGCCATCTCCACATTGCCCCGAGATCCAATGCAGGATTCCGCCGATCGCCCGCAAGCTATCATCCCCGAGCTGTTCGACCGCGTCGTCCGCCGCCATGGCGAAAGATGTGCGGTCGTGGATGACAGCGGAGTTTCACTGAGCTACGCCGAGCTCGACGCGATGTCCGCGCAGGTTGCCTGCTCACTGATCGCGCGGGGCGTCCGACCAGGTATGGTCGTTGCGGTCGAGTTGGAGCGATCATGGCGGCTGATCGTATCGCTAGTCGGAATCGTCCGCGCAGGCGCTGCCTATCTGCCGCTCGACGGCAGCGCCCCCTTAGTACGTCGCCAATTAATGGCGGATGGGTGCGACGCGATCCTCGCCATCACCGACGTCGAAGGGAAGCTGGTTGTCCGCAATGGGACCGTCCACTTCGAGGCTCTGCTCGATCCCAGCGGGGCACCTGACGGCATGGGCAACACCCCGAGCCTCGGACCGGATGCGCTGATTTATGTGAGCTACACCTCCGGTTCCACCGGAACACCGAAGGGCGTGATGGTTCCACATCGTGCCGTAGCAAGGCTGGTAATCGAGCCGAACTACGTGCATCTCAGCCCGAGCACCGTGATGCTGCAGCACTCCAGTGTCACCTTTGATGCGGCGACATTTGAGATATGGGGCGCTCTGCTCAACGGCGGCAAGCTCGTTCTGGCACCTAACGGGCCGGCGACGCTGTACGACATTGAACGGCTCGTCGACCGCCACTGCGTGAACACCGCGTTCTTTACTACGGCGCTGTTCAATCTTCTAGTGGACGAGCTTCCGACTGCCATGCGTCCGCTGCGCTTTACGCTGTTCGGCGGGGAGCGCGAGTCGCCGGCCCACGTCGCAAAAGCTCTTGCGCACCTCCCGGACACCACGCTGGTCCACGTATACGGGCCCACCGAGTGCACCACGTTTGCGACGTTCCATCGATTAGGTGCGATAACGGACCTGTTCGCACCCATCCCTATCGGAACGCCGATTAACGCGACCCGCGTCCATGTCGTCGATGAGCTGCTGCGGCCAGTGCCCGACGGCGTCATTGGGGAGATTTTGATCAGTGGGGACGGAGTTGCGCTCGGCTACGTCGGCAACCCGCAGGAAACCGCTGCGAAGTTTCTGGCTGGCCAAGACTTCGAACCAGGCCGGGTATACCGGAGCGGCGACTTCGGCTACATCGACGCGAGCGGCGCCCTCGTTTTCAGCGGACGCCGTGACGAGCAAGTCAAGATTTCTGGCTTTCGAATCGAACTGTCGGAAGTTGCCATCGCACTCGAGAGTCATCCCGCGGTCCGGCAGGCCATCGTCGACGTCGGCTCCAACTCCTCCGGGGCTCCCATGCTCGCCGCCTTCGTGGTTGCCAAGCCTGGTTTTGACTGCTCGCGTTCGGAGCTGCGCAGGTTCCTAGCACAGCGGCTACCACGCTACATGGTCCCCACCCTCCTGGAGGTGGTGGATGCGCTGCCCATAAATGCAAACGGTAAGATCGACCGCAATGCGCTGCATCGTTCGTGCAGACCGAGCGATCAATCACCGGCCCGACTGTTTTCCGAGACCAATTGATGACCCGACCGACTATTCTGCTGTTGTATGGCGGCACCGGCCTAGAACGAGACGTATCGCTGCTGTCTGCCGCCTACATCGAGACACAGCTCCAGTCCATTGGCATTCAGCCACTAGCGGCTGAACTCGCGGACAGCGGCAGACTGTTGGGCCGCGACGGCAGCTCGTACTTGCTGGGCGCGCGAGGGGTGTACTCGCAAGAGCGCTTCATCAGCGTCGACTACGCAATCCCGTACATCCACGGATTCCCGGTCGAGACCGGCCACGTGCAGTCGCAGCTGGAACTCTGCGGCATTCCCTACTTTGGTTCGGCAGCCGAGCCAAGTGCAGTCTGCTTCAACAAGGTCACGTTCAAGCTGTACATGCAACTGCTTGGGATCCCAACCGTTCCAGCGAAGATATTGCTCGATCCGACGGATCTGCCCACCGACGCTTGGCTGAGCGACGCCGACGCTGTTTTCGTCAAGGCGTCCCAGCAGGGCTCGTCGATCGGCGTCTATCGCGCGACGACGCCGGAGCAAGTGCGCGACGCGGTCGCGGACGCATTTACGCTGTCGCCATCCGTCCTGATCGAGCCGGCGGTGCAAGGGCGCGAACTCGAGGTCGCCGTTTACGAATACGACGGCCGGACACTCGCGTCCGAGCCCGGAGAGATCCGGTGTCCGCGAGGTGGCTTCTACTCGCACGAGGAGAAGTACGGCGCTAACTCCAAGGCGGAAGTCCTAACGAATGCAGAAGGGCTCTCCCCCGAACTGTCGTCTCTTGCGCGACGTCTGTCGCTGGAGATCTTTCATAAGCTTCGCCTGCGCCATCTCGCCCGTGTCGACTTCTTCCTTGCCGAGGATGGCCAGCTTCTAGTCAACGAAGTAAACACCCATCCTGGCATGAGTCCGATCTCTTTGTTTCCGCGACTTCTGGATGCCGCCGGCCACAGCGTTGCGCGACTGCTCGCTGGCACACTGCCGCCGACCGACGGAGGTCGTGACATTCGTTGACTGGTCAGACGCGTTGATCCCAACTACCGGCATACACGAACCGGGCGACAAGCAGCGAAACCGCGTGCGCGACGGGCATCGCATAGACAAGTCCTGCGAGCCCGAACAATCGCTCGGCAAACAACACGAGCGGAATACCGACCACAAGGAAGCGGACCGCGTTGACCATGGCGGATACGCCGGGTCGCAAGAATGTGCCAACGACTTGCATCTTGAGCAACCCGACGCCCTGAAGAGTGCTGCCGACCAGCCACGGCACCAGCATCGACGCGATCAACAACTCAGTATCCCGGTCGCCGACGAGAGGACCCGCGGCTCCCGCCTCCATGGCCAGGTAGCATATGACGACGGACACGACGCCTAGGCCGACGAGGTGCCGGCAACAGCGAGCGGCAGTTTCCCGGGCGAGCGGAACGTCGCCAGCCCTCAGCGCCTGCGCAACGTAGGGCAGCGCAGCGACGATCAGTGCTGCCGATAGCGACAACGCGAGTTGTTCGAAGCGAGCGATGTAGGCGAACGCCGCCGCAACGTCGTCACCGAGCGCCTTCACTCTGAGCGTGACGACGGTGACAAATGCCAGACCGAAGGCATTGGCGGCCAAAGCGGCCGAGCCGACGCGCCGAATCGTGCGCAGCAGGGTGGAGGCCCCACGGGTCGACGTCGCCAGAATCGGCCGAGCCCGCAAGACGACGCGCAGCAGGGCTAAGCATGAAACACCGGCAATCGCCGCGTTAGACAAGACTACCGCCCTCATCGGGTCGACGCCCGGTTCCGACAGAAGCAGCATCGATAGCATCATCCCGGCGATGCTGCATACCACGATTACCGCTGCGGCCTGCTTCTGCAGTCCGGCGCCGCGCGCAATACTTAACCAGGCGTGGCTTGTCATCTGCAGTGGCAGCCAGAGGGCGGTCCAAGCGCAGAACGTGACCACATGACTTGAGTGGATGCCGGCATTGAGCCCTCCGGCGACGAACGGACCAGCGAACCAGAACGTCACACCGGACAGCGTGCCCGCGACTACCGCTGATGCAGTGACAACCAGCACAGCAGTTCGGCAAATCCCGTTCCCAACGAGCCAAGGCCAGTTTCCGAAGGTCGCGATCACACCGCTCGCCACGCCTGCCGCACAGCAGTTGACGAGGATCGTCAGCGGAAAGACGAGCGCGAACGCTAGTAACAGCTCGCCGTCGATCTGTGCGAGATAATATGCGTCCCACACTCCTTTAAGAGCGGCGGCCGACAACGCCAAGAACGCTGCGGCGGCGTCCGCATACATGCTTCGCGTCTTCATAACCGACGTCACCATTCAACGTTGCGTGGAACGAGTCAGCCGAGCCACGCCTTCAGAGTCGCATCCATGCTCACGCCCACCCTCAAGCATTCCCATACTTTCCCAGACCATCTCGCGGTCCACGCCGGGCCAGTCGAGACACCACGGCACCCCTTACTCTCGCACTGCCGGCACTACACGCCCTGCCTCGAAGGCCGCACGGTGCGGGTTGTCGAGGCGTCCATCTGCAACTTCAGCGATCTTTACAATTCCGTTACGCGCGACTTCGTATCGAACGACGAGCTTGGTCGGGCCGGGCTCTATCGCAGGGCTGATGATCGCGACCGTTTCCTTGTCGGGCGCGCTGTGGCCCGGGCACTGGTGTCGCTGGCTGACAACGTCCCAGCTTCGCGGATCGTGTTCGCTGCGGATGCGCTCGGCAAGCCGCGGGCCATCGGATCTCGCGTGCATTTCAATATATCGCATTCTGGCGAGCGGGTCGTGGTCGTCGCAAGCGACTCCATGCACGTGGGCATCGACGTCGAACAGCGCGAACCAGCGCCCCCGTTCGAAATCGCTGGGGACTTCATGCATGCAATCGAACTTGATGGCTTCGTGCGCCAGTCTGAAGCGGTAGCGACGCGTGCGTACTTCTACGACGTGTTCACGCGCAAAGAGGCGGCCTTGAAAGCGATCGGCACCGGCCTGCGGGTCGATCCGCGGACCGTGATGACAGGTTCGCATGGGGACCGGGTTCAAGGTGGCCCTCCCGAACTCCGCGCGGTTCGACTCCGACGGATCCTCCTCACAGGCGAGTATACCTGCCATGTCGCCGCGCTCCCGTAGACGCCGGCGAAGTCGCTTCGCCACCCGGCCGGCGTGAGCCGCCGCGCTTGGCCGGCACCGGGTCCCGAATAAAATCAGTGCAAAACACGCCCCTGCCGCTGCCGGCAGTCGTGTTGCCCTGCTAGAGCGCGGGCGCGGGCGTCAGTGCACGCGGCCACGAACCAACGCGTCGGCGCTCTCGCCGTGGCGCGTGCACAGCGACAGCAGCGGCGAGGTCGCGACCGTCGTCACTAGGGCCATGCCAAACATCAGGGTGAACAATTCCGGGCCAATCAGCCCAGCATCCATACCGACATTCAGTACGACGATCTCCATTAGGCCGCGCGCGTTGATTAGCGAGCCGACCGAGAAGCTGTCGCGCCAATCGCAGCCCGATATACGTGCGCCAATGGTTCCTCCGATCATCTTGCCGGCGGTGGCGACAATCAGGATGAGTGCAAACGCGCCCAAACCCGTGCCGACGAAGGCCTCAGGCGTGGTGTTTAGACCAGACAATGCGAACACGATCGGCATCAGAAGCAGCATCGAGACCGGCTCGAACGCCCTAACCAGGACGTGCGTCAATCGGTTCTCGCGCGGCATGCAAACGCCGAAGACGAATGCGCCGAATACGGCATGCAGGCCAATTGCCTCAGTGAACGCCGCGCAGCCGATCAGACCGATTAAGATCGTAACCAGGGTGCTGCGTGTCGGAGCGCCATCGGCGTCGCAGCCGCGGCGCAGCAGTACGGCGTATAGCGGCTTGAGCACCAAGAACGCCACGGCGACGAGCAGCAGCGCGCCGGCCGCGACCGTCGCCACGCCTGGTCCCTTGCCCCCCCCGCCCAAGGTGAGCACTAACGCTAAGAAGATCCAGACGAAGCCGTCGTCAATGATCGCCGAGCTCATCGCCAGTCTGCCGGCCCGAGTCTGCGTGAGGTTGCGATCCTTGAGAACGCGTGCAAGCACGGGGAACGCAGTGACGGACATAGCCGCCGCCATAAAGAGCGCGAACGGCCAGAAACCCGTGCCCTCCGGCGCGAAGCGCGGGTGCAGCCACGGCGAGATCGCCAACCCGAGGACGAGCGGCAGCGAGATGCCCAGCACCCCGACCAGGCTCGCTGCTCGTACCTGCGCTCGCGTACCTTCTACCGCGCGAAGTTCCGCTCCGATGATGAACATGAAGAGCACTAGCCCAATCGTCGACAGCGCCGACAGCGGCGGCCACGAACCAGCCGGGAACAGTGCACTATGAACGTCCGGCATCCAAGCGCCGAACACGACTGGCCCAAGCAAAAGGCCACCGGCCATCTCGCCGATCACAGCCGGTTGTCCTAGATGCCGAAGTATGCCGCCGCAAATGCGCGCGACGACGAGGATTACAGCAACTTGAATCAGCAGCAGAGTCGTCGTCAACACCGTTTCCTTGGTCCAATGCGGCCTGCGAGCCGGAGCGCTGGCGATCATCGACGAGCCAGCGAACTTCGACAAGCCTTGCAGCCGGCGAGCGGATAGGAGGAAGCCCCCGCTCAATCCGCCGATGCCAGTTGGCAGGGTGCCGCTGGGGCCGAAGCCACCGCGCGTCCTCCGTCATCCAGCGTGCCGCCTTGAACGTGTTGTGAGCTTTGGGACGCCCAGCTATGGTAGATCCCGCACGCTAAAAGTGGAGCTAAGCGGTGAGTGCCAATTGTTGCACCCGGGTGTTATGAGGGGTTCTACCCCGTTTTCACGGACACTTACGAGACGGCCGATGCAGGCCCTGAGGAGTGTTCATGTCGAAGCGAAGGAAGTTCAGTGCGGAGTTCAAGCGCGGTGCTGTTGAGCAGGCAAGCCAGCC
>JAEXLY010000083.1 GCA_023444765.1 Pseudomonadota bacterium
TTCCACCCATGAAGGGCGCAATGCCCCGCAAGCGGGGGAAGGGGCAATGGCATTCCAGGGTTTCCTGTTGCGGCCGGGCGCGTCGCCTGCGGCCAGCGGGCCAGCCTCAGCCCCGGTCCTGGCCTCAGCCCACCGACCCAACCAGCCGCAGCCGCTTGTCCTCCGGCACCTCGGCATAGGCCAGCACCGCAAGCGAGGGCACGCTGTGGCGTACCAGCCGCGCCACGGCGGCGCGCACGCCGCCGGGCACCAGCAGCACCGCCGGCTCGCCCCGGCTTTCCTGGCGGCTCACGCATTCGCCCAGGTTCTGGTGCAGGCGCTCGGCCAGGCCCGGCTCCAGCGCCGCCCCCTGGCCGCTCACCGATTCCTGCAGCACCCGCTCCAGCGCCGGGGCGAGGGTGAACACCGGCAGCTCCGGCGCCATGCCGTTGAGTTCCTGCACGATGAAGCGGCCCAGCGACACCCGCACGGCCGCCGTGAGCGCGGCCGGATCCTGCGTCTGCGCCCCGTGCTCGAGCAGGGTCTCGACGATCTGCCGCATCTGCCGCACCGGCACGCGGTCGGCCAGCAGCGACTGCAGGACCTTCACCACCACCGACAGCGGCAGCAGCTTGGGCACCAGGTCCTCGACCAGCTTGGGCACGCTGCGGCCGAGCGCGGACAGCAGGTTCTGCACCTCGTCGTGTCCGAGCAGTTCGGACGCGCGTTCGCGCACCACGTGCGACAGATGGGTGGCCGCGACCGTGGCCGCATCGACCACGGTGTAGCCCAGCGACTCGGCGTGCGCGCGCTGGCCGGGCACGATCCACACCGCGTCCAGGCCGAAGGCCGGATCCTTGCCCGGGATGCCATCCAGCGGGCCGAACACCCGGCCCGGGTCCAGCGCCAGTTCGCGGTCGGGCACCAGTTCGCCGGTGGCCACCGGCACGCCGTGCACCAGCAGCCGGTACTGGCCGGGAGCCAGTTCGAGGTTGTCGCGCACATGCACGGCCGGGATCAGGAAGCCCAGGTCCTGGGTGAGCTTGCGGCGCACGCCCTTCAGGCGCGCGAGCAGCTGCCCGCCCTGGGCCTGGTCCACCAGCGCGATCAGCCGGTAGCCCACCTCCAGCGCGAGCGGCTCGACCGGCCGGATCTCGTCCCAGCTCAGTTCGGCCATCGCCGCGGGCGCTGCGCCCGCGGCCGCATTGCCCGCTTCGGGCGCCTCGGCTGCGGCGGCCTCGCGCTTGCGCAACTTCCACGCCGCCCAGCCCAGCAGGGCGGCCAGCAGCAGGAACGGCAGGTTGGGCATGCCCGGCACGATGCCGATCAGGCCCATCAGCACCGCCGAGACGGTGAGCGCGCGCTGGTGGCCGAAGACCTGCTTCGACATCGTCTCGCCCATCTCCTGCTCGCCGGTCGAGCGGGTGACGAGCATGGCGGTGGCGACCGCGATCAGCAGCGCCGGCAGCTGCGCCACCAGGCCGTCGCCGATCGCCAGGGTGGTGTAGGTCTGCGCCGCGTCGGCGAAGGACATGCCGTGCGACAGCAGCCCGATCAGGATGCCGCCGACCAGGTTGATCACCAGGATCAGGATGCCGGCGATGGCGTCGCCGCGCACGAACTTGCTGGCGCCGTCCATCGAGCCGTAGAAGTCGGCCTCCTCGCGCACTTCCTGCCGGCGCAGCTTGGCGTCCTCGCGGCTCAGCAGGCCGGCGTTGAGGTCGGCGTCGATCGCCATCTGCTTGCCGGGCAGGGCGTCGAGGATGAAGCGCGCCGACACCTCGGAGATGCGGCCCGCGCCCTTGGTCACCACCACGAAGTTGACGATGGTCAGGATCGCGAACACCACGATGCCGACCGCATAGCTGCCGCCGATCACGAACTGGGCGAAGGATTCGATCACGTGGCCGGCCGCGGCCTCGCCCTCGTGGCCGTGCATCAGCACCACGCGGGTGGAGGCGACGTTGAGCGCCAGCCGCAGCAGGGTGACCATCAGCAGCACGCTGGGGAAGATCGAGAATTCCAGCGGCCGCCGCACGTACACCACAGCCAGCAGCACCACCAGCGACAGCGCGATGTTGATGGTGAACAGCGCGTCCAGCACGATCGGCGCCAGCGGCACGATCACCATCGCCAGGATCGCCAGCACCACCACCGGCGCGGCGGCGCCGTTGCGCAGGCTGGACAGGATCAGGGCGCCGCGGCCCGGCACGCTGCTCATCGCGCGGGGGCTCCGCCGGACGCGTCGTCGGCCGGATCGGGCGCGCCATCGGCGCCCACGTCGAACTCGGCCATCACCGGCATCGGCCCGCGGCCGGGCACCCACGCCCGCAGCTGGAACACGTAGGAGAGCACCTGCGCGACGGCGGCGTACAGTTTCACCGGGATTTCCTGGTCGACCTGCGACTGCCTATACAAGGCGCGTGCCAGCGGCGGCGCCTCGACGATCGCGACCCGGTGCTTCTCGGCCAGCGCGCGGATCGCCAGCGCCAGTTCGTCCACGCCCCTGGCCACGACCACCGGTGCGCGCATGCCCGGCTTGTACTTCATCGCCACCGCGTAGTGGGTGGGGTTCACCACCACCACGTCGGCATCCGGCACCGCCTCCATCATCCGCTTCTGCGACATCTGCCGCTGCACCTGGCGCACCCGCGCCTTGAGTTCGGGATTGCCCTCGATCTGCTTGTACTCGTCGCGCAGCTCCTGTTTGGTCATCTTCAGCCGGCTGCGGTGCTGGTGGTGCTGCCAGGGCACGTCGATCGCCGCCAGCAGGGCCAGCGCGCCGACCATGGCCAGCAGCGCGTTGAGCGCCAGGTCCACGCCACCGGCGACCGAGGCTTCCAGCGAGGCCTGCGGCATGGTCAGCAGGGTCGAGAACGCACGCCACACCACCCAGCCGCCGATACCGCCGATCAGGCCCACGCGCAGGAGCGAGCGCAGCAGCTCGGCCAGGCTCTCGCTGCCGTACAGCCGGGCCAGGCCCTTGCCTGGATTGAGCCGGCTGAAGTCCGGCGCCAGGGCCTTGCCGGCGAAGCGCAGCCCGCCCATCGCCGCCGGCGCGATCGCGCAGGCCACCAGCGCGGTGAGCAGCAGCGGCAACAGCGGCAGCATCAGCTCCAGCATCAGGCGGCCGGCATGGGGCAGCAGCAGTTCCGGGGAATCGAGCAGCGCGCGGTCGAAGCTCAGGGCCTCGCGCATCCAGTCGCGCGAAGCCGCGCCGACGTTGCCGCCGGTGGCCTTGAGCGCGATCACCGCGCAGCCGAGCACGGCGACGTTGCCCAGCTCGCGCGAGCGCGGGACCTGGCCCTTCTCGCGCGCATCGCGCAGCCGTTTTTCGCTTGGCTGTTCTGTGCGGTCTTCCTTGGGCGCCTGCTCGCTCATCGGCTCATCCGGTCAGGGCGCGCGCGGCGGTGAAGGCGTCTTCGAACAGCTGCCCGACCGGCGACGCCAGCTGCCGCATCAGCAGCATCAGCAGGGTCAGGCCGACCAGCAGCGAGACCGGCAGGCCGATGGCGATGGGGTTGAGCTGCGCGGCCGCGCGCGCCAGCACGCCGAAGGCGATGTTGACCGCCAGCAACGCCATCATCACGGGCATCGCCAGCAGCGCCCCGGCGCGCAGGCAGGCGGTGAAGAAGGCCGGCACCGCGGCCAGCAGGTCCTGCACGTCCGGCAGCGCCGCGCCCACCGGCAGGCCGCCATAGCTGTCGGCCAGCAGCGACACCAGCGCCAGGTGGCCGTCGGTGACGAAGAACAGCAGGGCGAAGGCCAGGTAGAACCACTGCGACAGCACCGCCGACGACGCGCCGCTCAGGGGATCGGCCATGGTCGCGAACGACAGGCCCATGCCCTGGCTGACCAGTTCCCCGGCCAGGCGCCCCGCCTCGAACGCCAGGCGCAGCATCATGCCGATCGCCACCCCCACCGTGAACTCGCGCAGCACGCCCAGCGCGGTGGCCGCGTCCACGCCCATCGGCGGCGGGGCGGGCAGCACCGAGGACATCGCCGCCGCCATCGCCAGGGTCACCATCAGGCGCGCCCGCACCGGGATGCCGCGGCCGCCGATCACCGGCAGCACCTGCAGCGCGGCGCCCACGCGCAGCGCGTACCAGAGCACCGCGGCCAGCATGCCGAACAGGTCGACCCCGGCCAGTGCCGCGAGCGAAACGGTGTCCACGTCGCCGGGGCCTAGCCGATCAGGTGCGGGATGCGGTGGAACAGGTCGGTGGTGAAGGCCACCAGGCGCCCCAGCAGGAAGTGCCCGGTGGTCGCGAGCACCACCACCAGGCCCACCGCCTTGACCACGAACGGGATGGTCGGCTCGTTGATCTGGGTGGCCGCCTGCATCACGCCCACGGCCACACCGACCACGAGCACGGCCACCAGCGGCGGTCCGCCGAGCAGCAGCGCGATCTGGAGGCCGCGGGAAATCTCGCCAAGTGCGGTTTCGGGGGTCATGGCATCGGGCTCAGACGGGATTGAAGCTGGCCGCCAGCGAGCCGACCACGAGCACCCAGCCGTCCACCAGCACGAACAGCAGGATCTTGAATGGCGCCGAGATCAGCATCGGCGAGAGCATCATCATGCCCATCGACATCAGCACGCTCGCCACCACCAGGTCGATGATCACGAACGGGATGTAGACCAGGAACGCGATCTCGAACGCGGTCTTGAGCTCGCTGGTCAGGAACGAGGCGGCCAGCACGCCGAACGGCACGTCCTGCGGCGTGGCATAGGGCCCGGTCTGCGAGAGGCCGGCGAAGGTCATCAGGTCGGTCTCGCGCACCTGCGCCAGCATGAAGCCGCGGAACGGTTCGGAGGCCGCCGCCCAGGCCGCGCGGAACTCCATCGTGCCGTCGAGGTAGGGCGCGATGCCGGCCGCCCAGGCCTGGTCGAACACCGGCATCATCACCATCGCGGTGAGGAACAGCGCCAGCGCCAGCAGTACCTGGTTGCTGGGGGTCTGGCCGGTGCCCAGCGCCTGTCGCAGCAGCGCCAGCACGATGATGATCCGGGTGAAGGCGGTGATGCCCAGCAGCGCGGCCGGCAACAGGGTGATGCCGGTCATCAGCGCCAGCACCTGCAGCGGCATGCTCACCGGCTGGCCGCCGATGTTGCCCACCTCCACCGACGGAAGCGGCTGCGACGGGGCCGCCGGGGTGGCCACCGGCGCGGTCTGCGCGAACGCATCCGACGGCAGCAGGGCCAACGCCAGGCAGGCGCCGAGCAGCCACGCGGGCAGGGTGGCGCGGCAGGCGCCGGCGGCGCGGAGCAGCGCGTGCAGGAGACTCATGGTTTCTTTCCGAACTGCTGGGCGAGCAGCTGGGCGAAGGCCGGCGCGGATTTCGCGGCGGCCGCCGGCAGCGGCTGCTCGAGGGTGTGCAGGGTGCGGGTGCCGCCGGCGCCGACGCCGAGCAGCAACTGGGTCTGGCCCACTTCGACCACCACCAGGCGGTCGCGCGGGCCCAGCGCCAGCGAACCGACGATGCGCAGCGCGGGGTTGGCCGCGCCGCCGCCGCCCAGGCCGGGCATGCGCTTGGCCAGCCACGACAGCAGCAGGATCAGGCCGACCACCAGCACCAGCGCGAAC
>JAEXLY010000169.1 GCA_023444765.1 Pseudomonadota bacterium
CGGCAACACCGGCGCCGGCGGCGGCGGCCTGCCGCCGGGCACGATCACCGAGGACTACGAGAAGATCGACCGCATGGGCACCTGGCTCAAGCGCCCGCCGATCGGCTACGAGCCCACTGCATTCGACCGCTTCTGGGTCCCGCACGAGGACCTGCTGGAGGAATGGGTGAGGCGCAGCATCAAGGAAGTGCTGATCCCGATCCCCGGCACCGGCAAGCGCATCAGATGCGCGGTGGCGCTGCTGATGCTCGGCGGCGCCTGCGGCCTCACGGACCCGAACATGCTCGATGTCGAAGCCGAGGCGCGCAAGCCGCCGGATGTTCCGTTCAAGCCGGAACTGCAGCAGGATCAGCAGAGCCTGCGTCCGCCCGGCGGCTGAACTGCCGCGCCCCCGTCACGGATTGCCGGGACGTCTGCGTCGCGTCCTCCTGCGCGCGGATGACGGAGTGGCGCCATCCTTCGCCGGGCACGGGACGCTGCCGCCGGAGGATGCCGCGGTGCCGGACCGGGGCGGCCGGCCGTCTTGGGTCCCCGGCGGCGACCGCAGGCGCAGGCAAGAAAAAGCCCGCGCGTGGCGGGCTTCTCCGGTCGATCGCAGCGCGACTCAGTGCGCGCCGTGCAGGTCGCGCAGTTGCGAGGGCCGCGAGGCGAAATAGGCGGCCAGGTCGGCGATCTGCTGGTCGGTCAGGTTCGTCGCCTGCTGCGACATCAGCGCATGCTCGCGACGACCGTCGCGGTACTGCACCAGCGCATGCTCAATGTAGTCGTAGTACTGCCCGCCCAGCTTGGGATAGGTCTCGTCCAGCGGCTCGTTGCCGTCGGCGCCGTGGCAGTCGATGCAGGACTGGCCGGTGGCCTGGCCCTTGGCGTTGGCCTGGGCCTCGCCTTCGGCGATGCGGCCTTCCGGCAGGCCCGCCGAAGAGGACATCTGGCTGCCCTGGCCGGCGTCGTCGCCGCCACCGCAGGCGACCAGCGCCAGGGCGAACAGCACGGGCAGGGTGATGCGGCCGGCGCGGCCGGCGTAACGCGCGAGACTCATGGCTTCAGCTCCGACAGGAAGGCGGCGATGTCGGCGATGTCCTGGTCCGTGAAGCTCTGCGCCTGCGCCTGCATGGTCGGATGCTTGCGGGTGCCCTTGCGGTACTCGGTCAGTGCGTTGCCGAGGTAGACCGCGGACTGGCCGCCGATCTTGGGAACGTGGTAGGTCGGGTACACGTTGCGGTATCCGACGATGCCGTGGCAGCCCAGGCAGGTATAGGTGAGCTGGCGACCGTTGTCGGCGTTGCCCGCCAGCGCGGTCGGCGTGGTGGACGCCGGCGCCGACGGCCCGGCAGGGGCCTGGCTGGCCTCGCCGGTGGTTGACTGGGCATCGGCCGTGGCGGTCTGCCCGGCGGTCGGGGTGGCGTCCTGCGCCGGGGCGCTGTGCGGCAGCGAGGCCAGCACGAGCACGGCGGCGAGGCTGGCGGCGATCGTCAACGGTCGCGTCATGGAGTGGTTCCGCAATCCTGTGGCTGTTGGCTTGGTGGACCGGATGGCGACGGCCCGGCCATCGCGCAATCGCCGCAGTATAGCTTGCGGTCCACGGACTGTTAACGCGTGCTGTCCTGGCTGGCGGGAAGCGGCCGTCATCCACCGGTAGTCGCGTGCAACCGGTGCGGTCACTTCCGCATCCCTGCTCGCGTCGAAGTTGCGTTGCCGCCGGCAGTCACCATGACCTTCGGCGGATGTCGCCCAACGATGGGTGATATACCTTGCTACAACACCATAGGGGTCCCGTCCGTCCATGTCCACGAACCGCGTTTACCCGGGCCTTCGGCCCTTGCTGGCGATCGCCGCGCTGACCGCCTGCCTGTCCCTGGCCGCCTGCAAGGGCGGCGGCGACGCGCAGGCCAAGGCCGCCGAGGACAAGGGGCCCGATGCGATCCCCGTCGAGGTGGAACAGGTGGCGCGTCGCGCGATCGCGGCGAGCTACGGCAATACCGCCACGCTCGAGCCGCGGGCCGAGTCGCAGGTGGTGGCCAAGACCTCGGGGGTCGCCCTGGAAGTGCTGGTGGAGGAGGGGCAGACCGTGCGTGCCGGGCAGGTGCTGGTGCGCCTGGATCCCGACCGCGCCCGCCTGCAGGCCGCGCAGAGCGCAGCGCAGGTGCGCAAGCTCGAAGCCAACTTCAGGCGCGCCCAGCAGCTCGAGGCGCAGCAGATGGTCAGCGCCAACGACCTCGACCAGCTGCGCTACGACCTCGAGAACGCCCGCGCCGTGAACCGGCTGGCGAACCTCGAGCTGTCCTATGCCAGCGTGGTGGCGCCGATCTCCGGCGTGATCGCCTCGCGCGACATCAAGGCCGGCAACTTCGTGCAGATCAATTCGCCGATCTTCCGGATCGTCGATACCGCGCGACTGGAGGCCACGCTCAACGTGCCGGAGCGCGAGATCACCAAGCTGCGCGCGGGCCAGGCGGTCGATCTCACCGTGGACGCGCTGCCGGGCAGGCGCTTCAGCGGCGTGGTGGACCGGGTGGCGCCGGTGGTCGACACCGGCAGCGGCACGTTCCGGGTGGTGGCGAGCTTCGCTGGCGACGGCGACCTGCAGGCGGGCATGTTCAGTCGCCTGGCGATCCGTTACGACCAGCGCGAGGATGCGCTGGTGGTACCGCGCCGTGCGCTGCTGGAGGATGGAGGCGAACCGGCCGTGTTTGTGGTGCGCGAAGGCAAGGCCTCGCGCGTCGCGCTGGAGCTGGGTTACTCGGATGGCGGCTGGGTCGAGGTGCGCAAGGGCCTGGACGAGGGCGACCAGGTGGTCGTCGCGGGCAAGGCGGCGCTGCGCGAGGGCACCGTGGTGCAGGTGCTCGGTGAGCAGGCCGTCGTCGCGACGGGGGCGGAGGCCGGATCCGCGCCCAAGGCCAATGCCGGCGACACGGGCAAGCAGGCGGGCAACTGATGGGACCGCACGATTCCCCGTCCGGCGCAGGCGGTTTCGACGTCGTCGAGTTCTCCACCAGGCGCCGCGTCACGGTCGCGATGATGACCCTGACCCTGGTGCTGTTCGGGCTGATCTCGCTCTCGGGACTCAAGGTCGAACTGCTGCCGGACCTGAGCTACCCGACGCTGACGGTGCGCACCGACTACGAGGGCGCCGCGCCGACCGAGATCGAGACCCTGATCTCGCAGCCGGCGGAGGAAGCGCTGGGCGTGGTCAAGGGGCTGCGCAAGCTCAAGTCGATCTCGCGCACCGGGCAGAGCGACGTGGTGCTCGAGTTCGCTTGGGGCACGGACATGGAGCAGGCGGGCCTGGACGTGCGCGACAAGATGGAGACCCTGCAGCTGCCGCTGGAGGCCAAGCCGCCGGTCCTGCTGCGCTTCAATCCGTCCACGCAGCCGATCATGCGCCTGGCGCTGTCCTCCAGGCAGGAGAGCGGTGGCGAAGCGGAGGCGGTGCGGCGGCTGATGGAACTGCGCCGCTATGCCGACGACGACCTCAAGCGCAAGCTCGAGCCGGTCCCGGGCGTGGCCGCGGTCAAGGTTGGCGGCGGGCTGGAGGACGAGGTCCAGGTCGAGATCGACCAGCGCCGGCTGGCGCAGCTGGGCATATCGCTGGACACCGTGATCCAGCGCCTGCAGCAGGAGAACGTCAACCTCTCCGGCGGGCGCCTGGAAGAAGGCTCCCAGCGCTACCTCGTGCGCACGGTGAACCAGTTCGCCAGCGTCGAGCAGATGGGCGAGATGCTGCTCAACCCCGCCGGCGGCAACGGATCGGCAGGCGCATCCGGCGGTGAGAACCGCCAACTGATGACGGCGATCCTCGGCAGCCGCGACCCCAACGTGATCGCCGCCCTGCGCAGCGATGCCGGCGGCGGCGGGGCCTCGCCGGTGCGGCTGAAGGACGTGGCCGTCGTGCGCCAGGGTTACAGCGAGCGTGAGGCGGTGATTCGCGCCGGCGGCAACGAAGCGGTCGAACTTGCGATCTACAAGGAAGGCGACGCCAACACGGTCTCCACCGCCGATGCGCTGGAGGCCCGCCTGAAGCAGGTGCGCGAGGACCTGCCGGCCGACATCGAGCTGGCGGTGGTGGAGGACCAGTCGGTCTTCATCCGCCACGCGATCAGCGACCTCAAGTTCGACGCCGTGCTCGGCGGCCTGCTGGCGGTGCTGATCATCTTCCTGTTCCTGCGCGATGGCTGGAGCACCTTCGTCATCTCCCTGTCGTTGCCGATATCGATCATCACCACCTTCTTCTTCATGGGCCAGTTCGGCCTGAGCCTCAATCTGATGTCGCTCGGCGGACTCGCGCTCGCCACCGGCCTGGTGGTGGACGATTCGATCGTCGTGCTCGAATCGGTGGCAAAGGCGCGCGAGCGCGGGCTGGGCATCCTGGAAGCGGCGATGTCCGGTACGCGCGAGGTCTTCATGGCCGTCGTGGCGTCGACCCTGACCACCATCGCGGTGTTCCTGCCGCTGGTGTTCGTGGAGGGCATCGCCGGCCAGCTGTTCCGCGACCAGGCGCTGACGGTGTCCATCGCGATCGCGGTCTCGCTGCTGGTGTCGATGACCCTTGTCCCGATGCTCAGCTCGCTCAAGGGCCGTGCGCCCCTGGCATTCCCGGAGGAAGAGCCGCATCCGCAGTGGCGTCCGTCGAGTCGCTGGAAGAAGCCGGTTGCGGCGACCGGGCGCGGCATCGGTGCCGGCGTGCGTGGCACCGGTTTCGCGGCGGTGTGGCTGGTCGTGCGACTGTGGCGCGGCCTGGTGGCAGTGGTCGCGCCGGTGATGCGCAAGGCCAGCGACATCGCGATGGCGCCCTACAACCGCGCCGAGGCCGCCTACCTGCGGATGCTGCCGGAGGCGCTGCGGCGGCCGGTGCCGGTTCTGATGGGCGCCGTCCTCGCCTTCGTGGCGACGCTGGCGGCGCTGCCGTTCATGGGCATGGACCTGATCCCGCAACTGGCGCAGGACCGTTTCGAGATGACCGCGAAGCTGCCGCCCGGCACGCCGCTGGCGCAGACGGACGCGCTGATCCGCGAGGTGCAGCGAAAGCACGCGGCCGATGACGGCGTGCGCCTGCTGTACGGCGTGTCGGGGACTGGCACGCGGCTGGACGCCAGCCCGACCGAGAGTGGCGAGAACATCGGCAAGCTCTCCGTGGTGATGGAGGACACGAAGCTCGAGGCGGCGCTGGTCGACAGCCTGCGCGCGACGATGGCGGGGTATCCGGAGGCCCAGGTCGATTTCTCGCGTCCGGAGCTGTTCGCGCTCTCGCCGCCGCTGGAGATCGAGATCGAGGGGGGCGACCTGGACTCGATCCGCGCGGCCGGCGTGCGCCTGGCGGGCATGCTCCGGGACAACCCGCACTACGCCGACGTCAAGTCGACCGTGGAGCAGGGCTATCCCGAGATCCAGATCGTCTTCGACCACGACCGCGCCGCCGCGCTCGGCCTGACCTCGCGCCAGATCGCCGACGCGGTGGTGAACAAGGTGCGCGGCAACGTCGCCACACGCTACAGCTTCCGCGATCGCAAGATCGACGTGCTGGTACGGCTGGCCGAATCCGAGCGTTCTTCGGTGGACGACATCCGTCGCCTGATCGTCAACCCGGGTTCGGGCGCGCCGGTCGAACTGGGGTCGGTGGCCGAAGTCGTGGCCACCACCGGTCCGAGCGAGATCCACCGCGCCGACCAGCGCCGCGTGGCCCTGGTTTCGGCCAACCTGCGCGGCATCGACCTGGGCACGGCGATCACCGAGGTGCAGGAGATGGTCGCGGCCAACCCGCTCGGTACCGGGGTCGGCATGCGCATCGGTGGGCAGGGCCAGGAGCTCGGCGAATCGGTGCGTTCGCTGCTCTTCGCTTTCGGCCTGGCGGTATTCCTGGTGTACCTGGTGATGGCCTCCCAGTTCGAGTCGCTGCTGCATCCGTTCGTGATCCTGTTCACCATCCCCCTGGCGATGGTCGGCGCGATCGCGGCCCTGCTGTTGACCGGCTCGCCGATTTCGGTGGTGGTGTTCATCGGCCTGATCCTGCTGGTGGGCCTGGTGGTCAAGAACGCGATCATCCTCATCGACAAGGTCAACCAGCTGCGCGAGGCAGGCGTGGCCAAGCGCGAGGCGCTGGTGGAGGGCGCTCGTTCGCGCCTGCGTCCGATCATGATGACCATGCTCACCGCCGTGTTCGGCTTCATGCCGCTGGCGCTGGCCTTCGGTGAGGGTGCCGAGGTGCGCTCGCCGATGGCGGTCACGGTGATCGGCGGCCTGCTGGTCTCGACCCTGCTGACCCTGGTGGTGATCCCCGTGGTCTACGACCTGCTCGACCGCAAGCCGGACGAGTACTACGTCGAGCGCGGACGCCGTGCGCAGGCGACCGCGCAGCAGGTGGCGCAGGTGCTGGCGCACGAGCAGGACGCACTCGACGGTCCGGGCGTGCGGAGCTGAGCCGATGAACATCACCGAGCTCTCGATCCGCCGTCCGGTCACCACCATCATGCTGTTCGTCTCGATGGTGGCGATCGGCCTGATCGCCTCCTTCCGGCTGCCGCTGGAGGCCGAGCCGGAGGCGACGATCCCGTTCTTCTTCGTGTCGCTGCCGTACCCGGGCTCGACGCCCGAAGAGGTCGAGCGCAACATCCTGCGGCCTGTGGAAGAGGCGCTGGCGACGATGTCGGGTATCAAGGCCATGAACTCGCGCGCCAACGCCGAGGGCGGCCAGATCCAGGTCGAATTCAGCGACTGGAACCGGGACATCGCGATCGCCGCGTCCGAGGCGCGCGAGCGGATCGATGCGGTGCGCGACCAGCTGCCGGACGACTTCCGCCGTTACTACGTGCAGCGCTGGAGCACCAGCGACCGTGAGGCGATGAGCCTGCGCCTGACCAGCGACGACGACCTGACCGCGCGCGCCGACCTGATCGAGCGCAGCGTCAAGCAGCGCCTCGAGCGGCTGCCCGGCGTGGCGCGGGTGGAGGTCGAAGGCGTGGCCCGGCAGGAAGTGCTGGTCGCGCTGGACAAGGATCGCCTGAGCGCCCACGGCGTGGCGCTCAACGAGCTGGTGCAGCGCCTGCAGGCGGCGAACTTCTCGGTGTCCGCCGGCCAGATCACCCAGGGCGGGCAGCGGCTGCGGGTGCAGCCACGCGGCGAACTGCAGGAGCTGCAGGCGTTGCGCGACCTGCCGGTAGGCGGCCGCGGCACGAGGCTCTCGGACGTGGCCGACGTGAGCCTGCAGCCGCAGCGCATGAACTACGTGCGCCAGCTGGAGGGCAGGCCGAGCGTTGCGGTGGACGTGTACAAGGAGCGGGCCGCAAACCTGGTGGACCTGTCGCGCGCGGTCCGCGCCGAGGTCGCGGTGCTCGAGCAGGACCCTGCGATGCGCGGGGTCGGGATCGAGGTGGTCGACGACCAGGGCGAGGCCGTCACCGCGTCGCTGCTGGCCCTGGCCGAGGCCGGGGCGATCGGCCTGGCGCTGTCGGTGATCGTGCTGTACGCCTTCCTGCGCCACTGGCCCTCGACGTTGATGGTGACCACCGCCATCCCGATCTGCTTCATCATGACCCTGGGCTTCATGTACTTCGCGGGCATCTCGCTCAACATCATCTCCATGATGGGCCTCCTGCTCGCGGTCGGAATGCTGGTCGACAACGCCGTGGTCGTGGTGGAGAGCATCTACCAGGAGCGGGAGAAGTATCCCGACAAGCCGGCGCTGGCCTCGATCATCGGCACGCGCCACGTGGCGATCGCGCTGTCGGCCGGCACCCTGTGCCACTGCGTGGTGTTTCTGCCGATGCTGTTCGGCGAGAACAACATCATCACCATCTACCTGTCGCAGCTGGCGGTGACCATTTCGGTCTCGCTGCTGGCCTCGTGGCTGGTGGCGGTGAGCCTGATCCCGATGCTCTCGGCGCGGATGAAGACCCCGCCGGCGCTGAAGTCGCCCTTCATCAACGCCATGCAGCAGCGATATGCGCGCCTGTTGCGCTGGACGCTGGAGCATCGCGGCTGGAGCGTGGCCGGCATCCTCGCCATCTCGCTGATCAGCGTCTACCCGATGATGAACACCAAGGGCGGCGGCGACGACGGCGACGACAGTTCGATCAACATCTACTACCAGTGGAAGGGCGCCTACTCCAAGGAAGAGATGGGGCGCGAGGTGGCGCGCGTGGAGGACTTCGTCAACGCCAATCGCGAACGCTTCCATATCGACAAGGTGTACAGCCGTTACAGCGAGCAGGGATGGGCATTCACCAGGCTGTTCCTGGACATCAACGATCGCGAGCTGACCAAGCAGATCGAGGAGCAGGTCCGCGAGGGGCTGCCGAAGTCCGCCCGGGCGACTACCGGCATCGGCTGGCCCGGCGGGATGGGGAGCGAGGGCCAGGGGATCCGCTTCAGCCTGATCGGCGATTCGACGCAGGTGCTGGAGGAACTGGCCGTCGATATCGTCCCGATGCTCAATCGAAACCCGTCGCTGCGCGACGCCAGGGTGGATACGGGTGATGCCAACACCGAACTGTCGGTACGTGTGGACCGCGAACGTGCCGCGGCCTACGGCTTCACCGCGCAGGAGGTCGCCCAGTTCGTGGGCATGGCCCTGCGTGGATCCTCGTTGCGCGACTTCCATCGCGACGACGTCGAGATCCCGGTCAACGTGCGCTTCGCGGGCTCGGAGAACTACGGTTTCGAGGACCTGGCCGGCTTCATGGTGCGCGCACCCGGAGGCACCGAAGTGCCGCTGCTGGCGATGGTGGACGTGTCGGTCAATCCCGCCTCGACCTCGATCCAGCGCATGAACCGGCAGACCATGCTGCGCATCGAGGCCGGCCTGGCGAAGGATGTGTCGATGGAAGACGCGCGCAAGGCGATCGAAACCGCCCTGGACGGCATGCAGTTCCCGCCGGGCTACGGCTACACGTTCACCGGGATGGGGTTCAACATCAATTTCGACGGCATGCAGCAGATGGTGCAGGCGATCATGATCGCGCTGGTGCTGATGCTGGTGATCATGGCGGCGGTGTTCGAGTCGCTGCTGTTCCCGACCGCGATCATGTCCTGCGTGCTGTTCTCGATCTTCGGCGTGTACTGGCTGTTCTGGATCACCGGTACCGAGATGAACATCATGGCGGTGATCGGCATCCTGGTGCTGATGGGCGTGGTGGTGAACAACGGCATCGTGATGATCGAGCACATCAACAATCTCCGCCGACGCGGAATGCCCAGGACCGACGCCCTGGTCGAGGGCAGCCGCGAACGCCTGCGTCCGATCATGATGACGATGGGTACGGCGATCCTGGCCATGATCCCGATCGCGCTCAACACCGACACCGCCGAGGGCATGCCGCCCTACCATCCCATGGCGCGCGCGATCGCCGGCGGACTCGCGTTCTCGACCGTGGTCAGCCTGCTGTTCCTGCCGACGATCTATGCCCTGCTCGACGACCTGCGCAACGGCACCTCGCGGCTGGTGCGCAGGGCACGCGGTCCGCGCGCAGCCGCCGGCGGGACC
>JAEXLY010000325.1 GCA_023444765.1 Pseudomonadota bacterium
CTGCCGGCAAGCCGCTGACGACGGCGCGGCCGCGTCACCGTGCCGGTCCTGCGGCGCGATCGCCCGCCGTGCAGGCGCAGGCCCGGTCCGGGCGCTCCTACAATGCGTGCGCGCATGGGCGCGGACACGGGCGGGACGATGCGCGAGACGCAGGACGTACTGATCATCGGAGGCGGGCACAACGGACTCGTGTGTGCGGCCTACCTCGCCGGTGCCGGGCTCGAGGTGACGGTACTCGAGCGCCGTGGCGTGGTCGGCGGCGCCGCGGTGACCGAGGAGTTCCATCCCGGCTTCCGCAACTCCACCGCAAGCTACACCGTCAGCCTGCTCAATCCCGCGGTGATCGCCGACCTGCACCTGGTGCGGCACGGCCTGCGCGTGGTCGAACGGCCCTACGCCAACTTCCTGCCGCTGCCCGACGGCCGCGCGTTCCGCCTCGGCGACGGCCAGACCGCGGCCTCGCTGCAGGCCACGTCGCCGCGCGACATCGAGCGCCTGGCCGGCTACAGCGCCATGCTCGACCGGGTGGTCCCCGTGCTGCGCGAGCTGATGCAGCGCACGCCCCCCAACCTCGGCGATGTCATGTCGCTGGCCGACTGGATGGCCTCGCTGCACGCCGCGCGCCGCCTGCGCCACCTCGACCTGCGCGCCCGCCGCGACCTGCTCGACCTGTTCACCAAGTCCGCCGGCGAACTGCTCGACCACTGGTTCGAATCGGAGCCGCTCAAGGCCGCGCTGGGCTGGGACTCGGTGGTCGGCAATTTCGCGAGCCCGTACACGCCCGGCAGCGCCTACGTGCTGCTGCACCATGTGTTCGGGGAGACCAATGGCAAGCCGGGCGTGTGGGGCCACGCCATCGGCGGAATGGGCGCGATCACCCGGGCCATCGCGGCCGAGTGCCAGGCGCGTGGCGTGCAGGTCTGCAGCGGGCAGGCGGTGGAGCGCGTGCTGGTGGAAGGCGGTCGCGCGACCGGCGTGGCGCTGGCCGATGGCCGCGAACTGCGCGCCAGGACCATCGTCTCCAACCTCAATCCGAAGCTCCTCTACACACGCCTGGTCGCGCGCGAGCACCTGGACGAGGACACCGCGCAGCGCATCGTCCGCTACCGCTGCGGGTCGGGCACCTTCCGCATGAACGTGGCGCTGTCGGAACTGCCCGATTTCAGCGCCGCACCGGGCACGACGCTGCAGCCGCACCACCAGAGCGGCATCCTGGTCGGCCCGTCGCTGCGGTACTTCGAGGACGCCTACTTCGATGCCCGCTCGCGTGCGCACAACCCGGGCTGGGCGCGCGCGCCCATCGTCGAACTGGTGATCTCCTCCACGCTCGACGACACGCTGGCGCCACCGGGACGGCATGTGGCCAGCCTCTTCTGCCAGCACGTCAATCCGGAACTGCCCGGGGACGATGGCGGCTGGGACGCGCACCGCGACACCGTGGCGAAGCTGATGATCGACACGGTGGACGCGGTCGCGCCGAACTTCGCCCGCAGCGTGCTGGGCTATCGCGCGCTGACGCCACTCGACCTGGAGCGCGAGTTCGGACTCGTCGGCGGCGACATCTTCCATGGCGCGCTCGGCCTGGACCAGATGTTCAGCGCGCGTCCGCTGCTGGGGCAGGGCAACTACCGCGGCGCGGTGCCCGGCCTGTACCTGTGCGGATCGGGAAGCCACCCCGGTGGCGGCGTCACCGGCCTGCCGGGGCGCAATGCGGCGCGCGAAATCCTGCGCGACCTGCGCCGTGGCCCGCGTCCGCGCTGAGTGCGGACGGGCGCGGCCGTCCCCGCGACCGCATGCGCTTTGCCCCCAGTCTGACGCGCCGCCCGCGCAGCCGCGCCGATGTAATCGTTACCAGGCCGGCACGTCCGCGAGGGCCCGGCGAACGCGCTTAGTAAACCGTCCGGTATCGTTTTGCGGTGCAGCGTGCAACCGGGGTAACGAATCGTTCACGATGCCCCCGCACCCGACGTGGGGGAGGGAGCAAAGCCCGCTGGCAGGCAACTGCAAGCGGGCTTTTTTTATGTCCGGCGCGTGCCCGCGACCGGCATTTCACGGCAGCGACCGGCACGCCGCGGTGCCCGGCCGGTGGTCGTTCCGTCGCGACGATGTCAGCGGGCCGGGCGCCACGACCGCCCGGGTAGCGTGCCCGGCGGCGTCGCCCGTCCCTGTTGCGCTGCATCCGGGGCATCCGCCCGCCGCAATCGTGGAGAGTCACCGGCTTCCGGGTGAAGTACCCGCCGGGACCTGCGCAGACGCCATCCTCGCGTGGTTCGCATGCCCGAAGCACGTCCTGCGCGGACAGGGCGTTCCCGCGCCACGCGTCCCGGGCGGGCTCCTGCGACAATCGCGGCATGGACGACGCCCGCTCACAGGCCGACGCGATTGCGGACCGCGCGCTCGCGCGCTTTCCCCAGCTTGCGGACGAGGCACTGCGCAGCCACCTGCGGCAGGTGGCGCTCGCCAGCGATTTCGCCATCGACGTGCTCGTGCAGCAGCCTGCGCTGCTGGTGCAGCTTGCGCTCGACGGCGGCGCAAGGCCGCTGCCGCCGCCCGTGCTCGAGGCCGGGGCGCGCGAGGACTGGCCGCGCCTGCTGCGCCAGTACCGTCGCGCCGGATCCACGCGCCTGGTCTGGCGCGACGTACTGGGGCTGGACGGGGTCGACGACACCCTCGACGGCGCCACCCGGCTGGCGGAAGAGTGCCTGCGACTCGCCCTCGAGGCGCTCGAACGTGATTTCGCGCAGCGGCATGGCGTCGTGCGCGATGGCGCCGGCCAGCCGGTGCGCCTGGTGGTGTTCGGCATGGGCAAGCTCGGCGGGAGCGAACTCAACTTCAGCTCCGATATCGACCTGGTCTACGCCTACGAACACGGCGGCGAGAGCGACGGCGCCCGCGCACTGGCCGCCGAGGACTACTTCGCCCGGCTGGGCCAGCAGCTGGCGCGCATGCTGGACGAGACGACCGTGGACGGTTTCTGCCATCGCGTCGACCTGCGCCTGCGGCCGTTCGGCAACGCCGGCCGCGTCGCCATGAGTTTCCCGTCGCTGGAGCTGTACTTCCAGCGCGAAGGCCGCGACTGGGAACGCTATGCCTGGCAGAAGGCGCGGCCGGTCGCCGGCGACCTCGAGGCCGGGCAGCGCTTCCTGCAGGCGCTGCGGCCGTTCGTCTACCGTCGCTACCTCGACTTCGGCGCGCTCGACGGCCTGCGCCAGATGAAGGCGATGATCGCGGCCGAGGTGGCGCGCCAGGAGCTGGCCGACGACATCAAGCGCGGCCCCGGCGGCATCCGCGAGATCGAGTTCCTGGCCCAGGCCCTGCAGCTGATCCGCGGCGGCCGCGAACCGGCGCTGCAGCAGCCGCGGCTGCTGCCGGCGCTGGCGGCGCTGCGCGATGCGGGACAGATCGGCCCCGAGACCGCCGACGCGCTGGCCGAGGACTACCGTTTCCTGCGCCGGGTGGAGAACCGGTTGCAGATGCTGCGCGATGCGCAGACGCATGTATTGCCGGATTCGGGCGTCGACCGCGACCGCATCGCGCGTGGACTGGGGCACGACCGCTGGGAGGCGCTCGCCGCCCGGGTCGACCTGCATCGCGAACGCGTGTCGCGCGAGTTCGATGCGCTGCTGTCGCACCGTGGCCAGCAACCGTCGGTGGACCACGACATCGCCGCCTACTGGCGCGCGCTGCCCGACGGCAGCACTGCCGGTGTGCTGGCGCAGGCCGGGTTCGGCGACGCCGGCAACGTCGATGCGGCGCTGCGCGATTTCGCCCGTTCCCCGAGCGTGCGCGAGCTGTCCGACGCCACCCGCGCGCGCCTGGACCGGGTGATGCCGGTGCTCCTGCAGGCCTCCGCACCCGCCGATCGCCCTCTGCAGGCGATCCGACGGCTGCTTGCGCTGCTGCACAACATCCTGCGACGCTCGAGCTATCTCGCCCTGCTCGACGAGCACCCGCCCGCGCTGGCGCGACTGGTGGACCTGGTCACCCGCAGCGCGCTGCTCGCCGAACGCCTGGCCGCGCATCCGCTGCTGCTCGACGAACTGCTCGATGCCCGCGCCGAAGGGCCGCTGCCGACGCGCGAGCTGTTCGGACAGGCCTGCGGCGGGGTCGATGCCAGCGATACCGAGGCGGCGCTGTTCGCGCTCAATGAAATCCGCCAGCAGCTGAGCTTCCGCATCGCGCTGGCCACGCTGGACCGACGCCAGCCGGCGCAGGCCAGCACCCGCCAACTGGCCTGGCTTGCGGATGCGGTCGTCGGCGCGGTGCTGGCGCTGGCGCGGCGCGACCTGCATGCCGCGCATGGCGCCATCGAGGGATCGGGCTTCGCCGTGCTCGGCTACGGCAGCCTGGGGGGCGAGGAGCTGGGCTTCGGCTCCGACCTGGACCTGGTCTTTCTGTACGACGCGCCGCTGGACGCCCAATCCGACGGACCGCGCCCACTCGACGCGCCGCGCTGGTTCGCGCGGCTGGCGCAGAAGATCGTGGCGCTGCTGGGCGCAGTCACCGGCGCCGGGCGTCTGTACGACATCGACGTGCGCCTGCGTCCCGACGGCGGCAAGGGCCTGCTGGTGTCCTCGCTCGCCAGTTACGGTGATTACCAGCGCGGGCGCGCGTGGACCTGGGAACACCAGGCGCTGGTACGGGCGCGCTGCGTCGCTGGCGACGCCGAGCTGGCCGCGGCGTTCGACAGCGTGCGGTCGGCAACGCTGGGCCGCGGCCGGGACCTCGCGATGCTGCGCGAGGACGTGGTGTCGATGCGTGCGCGGATGCGCGCCGAACTCGATCGCGGCAGCGAGGGCATGTTCGACCTGAAGCAGGGACAAGGCGGGCTGGTCGACCTGGAATTCCTGCTGCAGTACCTCGTGCTGCGCGAGGCGAACGCGCAACCGGCGCTGCTTTCGCCGCGCGCCACGCCCCTGCTGCTGGATGCGCTGGCCGCGGCGGACGTACTCGATGCGCAGGCAGCCGAAGCGCTGCGCGGCGCGCATGCCGTGCTGGTCGCGGCGGGGCTGGACTGCACGCTCGACCGGCGGCCGCGCATCGTGCCGCTCGGTGCACCGCTGCAGGATGCGCGCCAGGCGATCATTTCGGCGTGGCATGCGCACGGTCTGGCCGGATGAGCCGTGCGGCGCGCCCGGTAATTCCCATGGCATGCCTCGCCCGCGCGTCCGCATCCGGCCACGCGGTATAGTGCGCCGCTGCGTCGACCGGGGATGGACAGGATGAGCGAAGGCGGGCCAGTGCTGCTGGAGACGATCGAGCGCGAGACGGGCGCCAACCCGGCGTGGAGCGTGCTGTGGCTGCATGGCCTGGGCGCCGACGGCAACGACTTCGTACCGATCCTGCCGGAACTGGTGCAGCGCGACTGGCCGGCGATGCGCTTCGTGTTCCCGCACGCCCCGGTGCGCGCGGTGACGATCAACAACGGTGCGCGCATGCGCGCCTGGTACGACATCCGCGACTTCGACCTGGCCAACCGTGCCGACGAACAGGGCGTGATGGAATCCGTCGGACAGGTCACGGCCCTGATCGACCGCGAGATCGCCCGCGGCATTCCCGCCTCGCGGATCTTCCTGGCCGGTTTCTCGCAGGGCGGGGCGATCACCCTGGCCGCCGGCCTGCGCCGCGCGACGCCGCTGGCCGGGCTGGTCGGGCTGTCCACCTACCTGCCCGGGGCGGCCGGCGCGGCTGCGGCGCTGACCCGCAATGCCACCGCGCAGCCGGTGTTCATGGCGCACGGCACTGCAGACCCGGTGGTGCCCTTCGCCGCCGGCGAGCAATCCGCGGCATGGCTGCGCCAGCAGGGCTTCGAGCTCGAGTTCCACCGTTACCCGATGCCGCACTCGGTCTGCATCGAGGAGATCCGGGACCTGGCCGGCTGGTTCGGAAAGCGGCTGGCCGCCGCCTGAGTCCGATTGGCGCCCGGCCGGGCAGGGGCTAACATGCTCTTGACAAGCTCTTGCTGGTTCCCGATGCCCCAGTGAAGATCGTCATCGCCGACGACGAACCGCTCGCCCGCGAGCGCCTGCGCGTCCTGCTCGCCAGCCAGGGCGATGTCGAGGTGGTGGCCGAGGTGGGCGACGGCCACGAGGCGCTGCATGCCTGCGCGCAGTACAACCCGGACCTGGTGCTGCTGGACATCGCCATGCCCGGGATCGACGGTCTCGAGGTGGCCCGGCACCTGCAGGCCTTCGAGCCACGCCCGGTCGTGGTGTTCTGCACCGCCTACGACGCGCACGCGCTGTCGGCCTTCGATGCCGAGGCGGTGGACTATCTGGTCAAGCCGGTGCGTCCCGAACGCCTGGCCTCGGCGCTGCAACGCGCGCGCATGCTCACCGCCGGACGCCAGCAGCAGTCCGGCGCCGGGGCCGATGCTGCCCGTCGCACCCACCTGTGCGCGCGGCTGCGGGGCAGCCTGCGGCTGATTCCGGTCGAGGACGTGCGCTACCTGCAGGCCGAGGAGAAGTACGTCGTGGTCCACCACGCGCGCGGCGAAGACCTGATCGAGGAATCGCTCAAGTCGCTCGAGGACGAGTTCGGCGACCGTTTCGTCCGCATCCATCGCAACTGCCTGGTGGCCCGGCACGAGCTGGTCGAGCTGCGGCGCGGGCTGGACGGCCACGTCCACGCCATCCTGCGCCACGGCGACCGTCCGCTGGAAGTCAGCCGCCGCTGCGTGGCGCAACTGCGCGACACCATCCGCAGCCTGTAGCCCCGAGTGGCGGCCCGCCACCGGGGCGATGCCCGGGCGATAATGCGCGCATGGACATCCTCCGCATCGCCACCCGCAAGAGCCCGCTCGCCCTGTGGCAGACCGAACACGTGGCCGCGCGCCTGCGCGCCGCGCATCCGGGTCTGGAGGTCGCACTGGTGCCGCTGAGCACGCGCGGCGACGAGGTGCTGGACAGGTCGCTCGCCGCCATCGGTGGCAAGGGCCTGTTCCTCAAGGAACTCGAGGTGGCGATGCAGCGCGGCCAGGCCGACTGCGCGGTGCATTCGCTCAAGGACGTGCCCATGGAGCTCGAACCCGGCTTCGCGCTGCCGGCGATCCTGGAGCGTGCAGACCCGGCAGACGCCTTTGTCAGCAACCGCTTCGACGGCATCGACGCGCTGCCCGAGGGCGCCTGCGTGGGCACCTCGTCGCTGCGTCGGCAGGCGCAGCTGCGCGCGCGGCGGCCCGACCTGCGGCTGCGCGACCTGCGCGGCAACGTCAACACGCGCCTGGCGCGGCTGGATGGCGGCGACTACGACGCGATCGTGCTCGCCTGCGCGGGCCTGCTGCGCCTCGGTCTGGATGCGCGCATCCGCACGCGCC
>JAEXLY010000082.1 GCA_023444765.1 Pseudomonadota bacterium
CACTGACACTCCGACCAGCCGCGCCCCAGGGATGAGCCACTCGATCACGACCACCGAGCTGTTCCTGATCGCGATGGCGATCATCTTCGCCGTCCCCTATCTGGTCTGGCGGCTGCTGCGGACCGACTACTGGGCGCCGCTGGTCGTGGTGCAGATCGTGGCCGGCATCCTCCTCGGGCCGGGCGTGCTGGGCAAGGCGATGCCCGAGCTGCATGCCACCGTCTTCACCACCGATGTCATCAACACGCTCAACGGCGTGGCGCTGTGGGCGGTGATGCTGTTCGTGATGATTGCCGGCATCGAGCTGGACATCCGCAAGGCATGGCAGAACCGGCGCGAGACCGGCGTCACCGCCGGCCTGGCGCTCGGGGTGCCGCTGCTGCTGGGCGGCATCGTGGCGCTGGGCCTGCTGCGCTTCGACGGCTGGCTCGGGACGCAGGGTCGGCCGTGGCAGTTCGTGGTGGGCGTGGGCATGGCCTGCGCCGTCACCGCGCTGCCGATCCTGATCCTTCTGATGGAGAAGATGCAGCTGCTGCGTTCGCACCTGGGCCAGCGGATCCTGCGCTACGCCAGCCTCGACGACATCGCGATCTGGGGCGTGCTGGCGCTGGTGCTGATGGACTGGGAGCGGATCGGGCGGCAGACGGCCTTCCTCGCCGCCTTCGCGCTCGCCTGCTTCGCCTTCCGGCGGCTGATGCGCGCCATCCCCGCCGGCGACCGCTGGTACGTGATGCTGATCTGGCTGGCCGTGTGCGCCTTCGGCGCCGACTGGGCGGGGCTGCACTACATGGTCGGCGCGTTCCTGGCCGGCGTGGTCATCGACGCGGACTGGTTCGAGCAGGATCTCCTGGACCTGCTGCGCCACCACGTGCTGCTGGTGCTGATGCCGGTGTTCTTCCTCAGCACCGGACTGCGCACATCGTGGGACGTGGGCGGCGTGCAGGTGTTCCTCGCGGCCGCGGTCCTGCTCGTCGCATCGGTCGCCGGACGCATCGGCGCGATGCACCTGGCCGGGCGCCTGCTGGGCTGGAAACCCGGCGAGGCATCGATCATCGGCTGGCTGCTGCAGACCAAGGGCCTGATCATCATCATCTTCGCCAGTATCCTGGCGGACAAGGCGATCATCACCAGCGCGACCTTCACCGCACTGCTGCTGCTGGCGGTGGCGAGCACGATGCTCACCATCCCGATGGTGATGCCCAGGCTGCGCCAGCTGCAGGCTGCCGTCCCCGGCACCGCGGACGGCAGCTCCTCGCGCACGGTCTGAACCGCGGCGCCGTGCGCGCCGCCGCTCAGCGCTGCAGTCGCTGCAGCAGACGGCGCCGGAGGTTGGCAGCGCGCGCCTCGTCCAGCGGCGCAAGCACGCCGCGTGCCGCCTCCGGCACGTGACCGGCGACCGTCGCCTCCTCGAACTCGAACACGTGGTGTCGGAACACCTCCTGCCAGACCGCGCGCTCGTGCGCCGGCAGTTGCCGGATGCACAGGATGGCCGCCATCAAGGCGTCGAGCGGCGGGTCCATCCATCCGGGCGCGCGGCGCCACCAATAGTTGACCATGATGTTGAAGGGGTCCAGCGCCTCGACGTAGTGCCACCACATCCCCGGCATGAAGATCGCATCCCCCGCCCCGAGGTCGGCCACGCGTGCGTTCGCCCAGGCTTCGGCGAACGCGGGGAAGCGTCCAGGATCCGGCGCCAGCGGGTCGACCAGGCTGACCGGCTGCCCGGCCGGGGTGACGTCGAGCGGACCGATGTAGAGATTGCGCAGCTGCGAAGGCGGGAACAGCAGGAAGCGCCTGCGGCCCGCGGCAACGCAGGCGAGGTTGTCGGGCAGGTCCTGGTGGATGGGCACACGCGAGCGGTTCCCGATCCAGATGCTGGCCAGTGCCTCGCGCCCGCCCAGGTCCAGGCCGTTGGCGGCGCCGAGCCCTGGCAGATGCGTTTCGAGCGTGGTCGCACCGATGTAGATGAGCGGCGGTCCGGCCTCGTCGACGGCCCTGACCAGCGCGTCGAGCGCCACGTCCAGCGCGACCTGCTCCCGGCGGAAGTTGAAGCCCTGCATCGACGGACCGTAGAAGATGCGCCCGCCCGCTTCGGGTGGCGCCACGGTGGCGATCGCGGGCAACGCCGGGTTGGCGAAGCGCTTGAGGTAGGCGACCGCGTCGAGGGTGGAGCGCTGCGCTGCCTGCACCAGTGGCCAGTCGCCCACCAGTCCGCGGATCACCCAGGGTTCCTGCGACTGCAGGACTTCCGGCAGCGCCTCGGCCGGCGCCTCCGGAACCCGGGCCAGCGTGTCGATGGCCTGCATGGCGGCTGCTCCGGCTGCGGCCTGCCCGGACATGCCGGGCCGGCGGACGGTTACCGCCGCGGCGCCGTGGGCGGCCACCGCGGCGGGCTTTGCGTCAGAACCGGTAGCGCAGCCCCAGCATGTAGCGCGGCCCGGTCTGCGTGGCGTAGAACACCTGCCGTTCGTTGCGGCCGTGTGAGCGCATGGTCTCGTCGGTCAGGTTGATCGCCTCGGCGTGCAGCGACAGGTTCTCGTTGACCTGGTAGCTGACGTTGACGTCCACCTGGCCGTAGGCCTCGACGTACACCGGGTTCGGACGCCAACTGTCGAAGGTGCTCGACAGGAACTCGTCCCGCCAGTTGTAGGCCGCGCGGACCTGCCACGGCCCCCGGTCGTAGAACGCCACCAGGTTGGCCGAATCGCTCAGTCCCACCAGCGCGAACTGTTCGCCCAGGTTGCGGTTGTCGTAGGTGAGGTCCGAATCGACGATCGTGTAGTTGGCCGACATGCCGAAGCCGGTGTCGCCGAACATGTGCTGGACGTTGAGTTCCCAGCCGTCGAGCTGCGAGGACTCCTTGTTCACCGGCACGGTGACGCGGAACACCGCCAGCGGATCGCCCGGCATGCCCGCGATCGTTCCCTGCGGCTGCCCGTCGGGGCCGACGCCGGTCTGCACCACGCCCGGCGCGCCTGCGTAGTTCTCGAAGATGTAGTTGCGCACGCAGCCACGGAAGTCGATCGCGCCCTGCACGCAGCCGTTGGCGATGGCTTCGTTGAACCAGGCGCCCCCGACCGGCGTGCGCAGGTCGAATGGCGAGATCTCCACCACCGAGGTGCCGATGTAGTTGTCGATGTCCTTGCGGAAGTACCCCACCGACAGGTAGCTGCCCTCGCCGTAGTACCACTCGAACGAGAGGTCGAAGTTCTTCGACTCCAGCGGCTTCAGGCCCGGATCGCCCTGGGCGCCGGTGCCACCCTCGTACGCGGCGAACGAGTCGAGCGTCTGCCCGCCCTGGATATGGTTCCACTGCGGCCTGCCGATGCTGTGGCCGTAGCTGGCGCGCAGGACCATCTCGTCGGTGATCTCCAGGCCGAGGTCGACGCTCGGCAGCCAGTAGTCGTACTCGCCGCGCAACGTGGTGAAATCCGGTTCGCCGAACTGCACCGAGAACTCGTTGTTGCCGGTCCACAGCAGCCCGGTCGCGATCGGCACCAGAGCGCTGGAGATCACCTCGGTTTCCTCGTAGCGCACGCCCACGGCGACGTTGAGCGGCATGCCGACGTCGAAGCTGTTGCTCCACTGCACGAAGGCGCTGCGCGATTTCTCGGTGGTGCGCCGGTCGGTCGTGAAGTCGTCCGGCGGCAGGTAGGCCGCTTCGTCCCCGCCGCGCGCCGCGACCGCCGCCTCGCGCAGGCGCGCGAAGTCGAACAGGTAGAACGAGCCGAAGGCGTTGCCGCTGCCCGGGAACCGGTCGAAGTAGCGCGTGATGTCGTCGGCGATCCAGATGTCGTCGGCATAGTCGGCCGCGCCGCCGCCGAACCCGCCCCAGTCGTCGCGCTGGGTGAAGTTGTAGGCGGTGCGGTTCTGCACCTCGGTGTAGGCCACGCCGAAATCCAGGCGCGAATAGTTGGCGAAATCGAAGCTGCCGCGCAGCTGGGCCTGGTCGACCTCGGACTTCATGTAGCTGTTGCGGAACGAGGAACCGGTGACCATCATCCGGTCGGCGCCGACTCCGCTCATGCCCGGCGGCAGCAGCACCGACAGCACCGGGAAGTCGCCGCTGAAGTCGACGTTGGTCACGCCGCGCACGAACGCCGCCGTTCCGATCACGTTGTTGGAGCCGAACGGGCCGTCGGCGCCGGACTCTGCGCTCGACCGGTGGTAGTCGAACTCCAGGCCGAGGGCGTCGTTGACTTCCCAGGCCAGGTTGAATCCCAGCGACTTGTTCTCGTTCTTCGTCGCGTTGAGCGAGCCGGCCATGGCCAGGTCGCCCCAGCGCGGCTCGAACCCGGCAGGGCAGACGTTGTTGGGATCGCTCGCCGTCCACTGCTCGGTCGCCGGGTTGAAGCACCCGGCGTACTCGGTGTAGCTGGTCGGCCCGGCGACCGGGCCATCGGTCCACGCCGTCTCCGACGCCGCCTGGTTGAACCAGGTCGACAGCTCGTGGCGCCGCGCCTGGATGCTGTTCTCGGCGTAGGTGTAGTCGAGGGTGGCGGTCAGCCGGTCGGTGGCCGCCCACTGCAGCGTGGCCTGGCCGTTGGTGCGCTGCCGGCTCACGCCGTTGACGGCGTAGATCAGGTTCTGCGGGATCGAGTAGACGTCGCCCTCGCCCGGCGGGTTGGTGGCGTTGCCGGCGTTGGCGACCGGCCCGGTGCCGCCGGGGAATGCATACCAGCCGCCGCCCACCGCCGCCTCGTTGTAGCCGAAGTCGCGGTCCTGGTAGCTGCCGCTGAGCGCGATGCCGAGGCGGCCATCGGCGAAGGTATCGCTGAAGATGCCCGACATCTCGCCGGTCCACTTGTCGCCACGCATCGGGCCCGGCAGGTTGTCCACCGAGCTGTCGTGCACCGCCTTCAGTCCGACGCTCGCCAGCGGGCCGCTCTCGAGCGGGCGCGCGGTCTTGATGTTGATCGTCGCGCCGATGCCGCCGGTGGGCGTCGCCGCGCGGCTGGTCTTGTACACCTCGACGCCGGAGATCGACTCCGAGGCGAGGTTGGCGAAGTCGAAGGCGCGCGAGTTCGAGGCATTGGTCGCCTCGATGCTCGAGGCCGGCATCTGGCGACCGTTGAGCAGCACGAGGTTGAAGTCCGGCCCGACGCCGCGAACGGTGACGCGCGAACCTTCGCCCATCGAGCGGTCGATCGACACACCGCTGATGCGCTGCAGCGATTCGGCCAGATTGGTGTCGGGGAACTTGCCGATGTCCTCGGCGACGATGCCGTCGACGATGCCCTGCGCATCGCGCTTGAGGTTCATCGACGACTCCAGGCTCGCGCGGATGCCGGTGACGACGACGGCCTCGAGTTCGGCCGGTTCCTCGTTCGCGACCAGGGGCGCCGCGGGCGCGGCGTCCTGGGCAACGGTCTGTGCCGCAAGCGGCGGGGCCAGCGCGATGAGCAGCGCCGACGTCAACAGGCGCCGCTGGGGCGCTGCCTTGATGGTTTTCATGAACCTTCCCTCTCCCAAGGTCGTCACGAATCGGGTTGTGTGGCCTGTCCCGGCAGGGCCGGCGGCGGATGCATTAGGAGGGGGGCTGACAGCGTTGTCAACCCGAAAGAAGGCGGCTTTCCTGTTGTTAGCGCTACCTTCTGCGGGCATGCGTTCGACGGCCCGGACGGCGTGATGAGGGCCTCGCACATGCCGCAGATCGACACGCCACGCGAAAGCACCGTGGCTTTCGCAAGCGACGGGAAACATGCGGTCGTGTCGTGCGAGCGGCAGTGGGAAGCGGGCCTTACCGGTCGGTGCAGGTCACTGCACCTTTCGCCGCACAGCCATGTGGCTGGGACGGATCAGGCCCGCCGCGGCCCGGTCGATCGACGCAACTGCAGCGTGTACGGCACGGTCACCATGCTGCCCTGGCCGCGGTCGCGGATCGCCTTGAGCAGCTCCATCCCGGCCAGCCGGCCCATGTCGCGCGTGGGCTGGCGCACCGTGGTGAGGGTGGGATAGATGTGGCGCGCGATCGGCGTGTCATCGAAACCGCAGACCGAGATGTCGCGCGGCACCGACAGGCCGCGCTCGCAGATCGCGCCGATGGCGCCTGCGGCCATGTCGTCGTTGGCGGCGAAGATCGCGGTGGGCGGGTCCGGCAGGTCCAGCAGCCGGTTGGTGGCCGCGAACCCGGAGTCGTAGGAGAACTCGCCGTCGGCGATCAGGGCCTCGTCGAGCGGCAGGCCCGCGCGCTCCATCCCTTCGCGGTAGCCGGCCAGTCGCCAGCGGCTGGCGCCGTGCGCCGGATGCCCCTTGATATGCGCAATGCGGCGATGCCCCAGCGAGGCGAGGTGGCCGATCATCTCCGCCACCGCGCTCGGCTCGTCCACCACCACGCCGATGCGCCGGTTGCGCTCGGTAGGCGAAATGCTCGCCCAGGGAATGTCGAGTTCGTCCAGCCGCGCCAGCAGTGCGGCATCGTCGGTGATCGGCGGCGTCAGCACCACGCCGTCCAGTCGCGACTGCAGCACCAGCGATTCGACCTTGGAGACGATGTCCTTGGCGTCGTAGACCAGCGGCGCCAGCATCAGGTTGTAGTGCTGCGACTGGCAGGCGTCGAGCACGCCCTGCTCGACCTCCATCAGATAGTTGCTCGACGGGTTGTCGTAGAGCATCGCGACCAGGTAGGACCTGCGCCCGGCCAGCACCCGCGCGGACGGATGCGGCCGGTACTGCAGACGCTCGACGACCTCGCGCACCCGCTCCCGCGTGCGTTCGGAGACGTTGGGCTCCTCGTTGAGCACGCGCGAGACGGTCTTCATCGACACGCCGGCTTCGGCGGCCACATCCTCGATCCTGACACGCACCATCGGTCTGCAGTTTCCCGTCGCAAAGCCCGACGATTCTGCCAGACCGTCGCCCACCGGGTCCGGTTGGCCGGCTCCCTGCGCCGCGTCCCTGTCGCGAGTGTCCATTGCGTCCTGTCCCGTGCTGGCGCCGCTTGTGCTGTGCAGCAAGCATCGTGGGCGCGGAGCGGGTATGGTGCGCGATCTGACAACGCTGTCATGTCGCGGCGCAGCACTGCGTCCGCCGGAAGCGCCGCGAAACAGTCCGGTCCGCATCGATCCGCAGCCCCAGGGGACGTCCACCATGAGCACACCTCGCACTTCCCTCACCCTCTCGCGGCTGTGCGCCGGCGTGGCGACGGCGCTGCTGCTGGCCGCCTGTGGCGGCGAGCGCGCGGACGCGTCCGCCACCACCGCGCAGCCTGCCGAGGATTCCGCGGCCCGCTCCGATGCCGGCGCGATCGATCCGGCGCAGTGGCCGCAGCCGCAGTGGCCGTTCGCGGACGATCCCGCGCTGGAGCAGAAGGTGGATGCGCTGCTCGCCAGCATGACCGTCGAGGAGAAGGTCGGGCAGATCGTGCAGGGCGACATCGCCAGCATCACCCCCGAGGACGTGCGCAAGTACCGGCTGGGGTCGATCCTGGCCGGCGGCGGTTCCGATCCCGGCGGCAAGTACAACGCCAGCCCCGCGGAATGGCTGGCGCTGGCCGACGCGTTCTGGGAAGCCTCGATGGACACCAGCGGCGGCGGCAAGGCGATCCCGGTCATCTGGGGCATCGACGCGATGCACGGCCAGAGCAACATCGTCGGTGCCACCCTGTTCCCGCACAACATCGGCCTGGGCGCGACCCGCAATCCGGAACTGCTGCGCGAGATCGCGCGCATCACCGCGATCGAGACGCGCACGACCGGCATGGAGTGGACCTTCGCGCCCACCGTCGCCGTGCCGCAGGACGACCGCTGGGGCCGCGCCTACGAGGGCTACTCGGAGGATCCGCAGCTGGTGGCGAGTTTCGCCGGGGTGTTCGTCGAAGGCCTGCAGGGCAGGCCCGGCACGCCCGAATTCCTCGACGACCACCACGTGATGAGCTCGGTCAAGCACTTCCTTGGCGACGGCGGCACCGCCAACGGCAAGGACCAGGGCGACACCGTGGTCAGCGAAGCGCAGCTGCGCGACATCCATGCCGCCGGCTACGTGCCGTCGATCGCTGCGGGCGCACAGGCGGTGATGGCCTCGTTCAACAGCTTCCACGGCGAGAAGATGCACGGCCACAAGCCGCTGCTGACCGACGTACTCAAGGGCCGCATGAACTTCGGCGGCTTCATCGTCGGCGACTGGAACGGCCACGGCCAGGTCCGCGGCTGCACCAACACCGATTGTGCGCAGACCTACACCGCCGGCCTCGACATGGCGATGGCCTCCGACAGCTGGAAGGGCATGTACGAATCGACCCTGCGCCACGTCAAGGACGGCACCATCCCGATGGAGCGCCTGGACGACGCGGTGCGCCGCATCCTGCGGGTGAAGTTCCGCGCCAACCTGTTCGAGAAGCCCAGGCCCTCCGAGCGTGCGCTCGGCGGCAGGTTCGAGCTGCTCGGCGCGCCGGAACACCGGGAGGTGGCGCGGCGCGCGGTGCGCGAGTCGCTGGTGCTGCTCAAGAACCAGGGCGGCATCCTGCCGCTGTCGCCGAAGTCGAACGTGCTGGTGGCGGGCGACGGCGCCGACAACCTCAGCAAGCAGGCCGGCGGCTGGACGCTGACCTGGCAGGGCGACGGTACGAAGCGCGAGGACTTCCCCAATGCCGATTCGATCTGGGACGGACTGAAGGCGCAGATCGACGCCGCCGGCGGTCGCGCCGAGCTCGCCATCGACGGCAGGTACAGCCGCAAGCCCGACGTCGCGGTCGTGGTGTTCGGCGAGGAACCCTATGCCGAGTTCCAGGGCGACCTCGCCAACCTGATGTTCAAGTCCGGCAAGTCGGGCGACCTGGAACTGATCCGGAAACTCAAGGCCGACGGCATTCCGGTCGTGGCGGTGTTCCTCAGCGGGCGCCCGCTGTGGCTCAACCGCGAGATCAACGCCGCCGACGCCTTCGTCGCCGCCTGGCTGCCGGGCTCCGAGGGCGGCGGCGTGGCGGACGTGCTGCTGCAGGGCGCGGACGGCAAGCCGCAGCACGACTTCAAGGGCAAGCTCAGCTTCTCCTGGCCGCGCCGCGCCGACCAGTACGCCAACAATGTCGGCCAGGACGGCTACGACCCGCTGTTCGCCTTCGGACACGGCCTGACCTATGCCGACAATGGCGACCTGGCGGCGCTGCCCGAGGATCCGGGCATCGATCCGGAGGCCGCGGGCGGCAACACCTGGTTCGTGCGCGGTGCCCCGACCACCGGCATCACCCTGCGCCTCGTCGGCGCCGACGGTAGCGCGATGGACGTGGTGCATCCGGCGGCGAAGACCGCGGACGGCTCGCTCGAAATGAGCGCGATCAACACCGAGGTGCAGGAAGGGGCGCGCCAGTTCGCCTGGAGCGGCGAGGGCGTGGTGCAACTGCTGTCCTACCAGCCGATCGACCTCTCGCGCGAGACCAATGGCGACGTGCCGGTGGTGCTGGAACTGCGGGTGGACGCGCTTCCGGCCCGCGCCAACGCCACGCTCGCGGCCGGCTGCGGCGAGGGCTGCAGCGGCGAAGTGACGATCGGCGAGGCGCTGGCGAAACTGCCGCAAGGCGAATGGACGCGCCTGGCCGTGCCGCTCAAGTGCCTGCGCGCCGGCGGCGCCGACACCGGCAAGCTGCAGGTGCCGTTCGCGCTGCGCGCCGCCGCCGGCACGAAGCTGGCGCTGAGCGGTGTTTCGGTGAGCACCGAGTTCGACCATCTGGCCGAGTGCGGCACGAACTGAGGACTTCCTCCGCCGGGGCGTCCGACCCAGCGTCGGCCGCCCCGGTCTTTTTGGAACGTCTCCCGGCTGCGGGACGGTTGCCGTCCTGAGGGACAGTCGATCGGGGCTTCGGGCGGACGCTGCACCTGTCGGCCGGGAATCGCTCATCGCTCGATCAGGACCGCGTCGCGGCCCGGCCCGCGCCGCGGGTCGAGGAGCAGGCCCCTGACCGGAGCGGCCTCCGCCCACAAGCCCGGCACCGCCACCCGATCCACGTCCGCCCGGGTCTCCTCAGACCGGGATGACCCTTTTTTGCCGGCCCGCAATGATCCGGCCAGCACGCTTGCGGGGATAGACTCGCGTGCTTTCCCAACGGGAACGGTGATGATCGACCTGCACTACTGGCCCACCCCCAACGGCCACAAGATCACCCTGATGCTCGAGGAACTGGCCGAGGCCGGCGCCGCGCTCGAGTACCGCATCCGCCCGGTCAACATCGGCCAGGGCGACCAGTTCCGTGCGGAGTTCCTCGAGATCTCGCCCAACAACAAGATGCCGGCCATCGTCGACCATGCCCCGGCCGACGGCGGCCCGCCGCTGAGCGTGTTCGAATCCGGCGCGATCCTGCTGTACCTGGCCGAGAAGACCGGCCGTTTCCTGCCGTCCGGCCTGCGCGGACGCACCACCACGCTGGAATGGCTGTTCTGGCAGATGGGAGGACTGGGCCCGATGACCGGGCAGTACGGCCACTTCCATGTCTATGCGCCCGAATCGATCGACTATGCGAAGAAGCGCTACGCCGGCGAAGCCAACCGGCTGCTTGGCGTGCTCGACCACCGCCTGGCCGGGCGCCACTTCATCGCCGGTGACGAGTACACCATCGCCGACATGGCGGCGTATCCATGGATCGGCGCCTACGACAAGGCGCCGATCGACCTGTCGCCCTACCCGGAAGTGATGCGCTGGCAGACCGCGATCGCCGCACGGCCGGCGACGCGCCGCGCGTACGCGCTCGCGCAGGAGGTGAACCCGGACCTGGGCAAGCCGCTGAGCGACGAGCAGAGGCGGGTGCTGTTCGGTCTCCCGCCACGCTGAAGGCGCCGTATCCGGGGCCATGCGCACGACTGCCGCGGCACCGCTCCTACAATAGGACGGTGTTCCACGGATGCCGTCCATGCGCCTGACCGCCCTGCTCGCCATGACCCTGATCGCCGCCACGGCCGCGCACGCCGCGCCCGACACCCCGCGCAAGCTCACCCTGGAGGCGATCACCGGCGACGCGCCGCTGTCCGGCCCCACGCTGATGAAGCCCCAGGTCGCGCCCGACGGGTCGCGCGTGACCTTCCTGCGCGGCAGGCAGGACGACCGCAACCGGCTCGACCTGTGGGAGTACGACGTGGCCAGCGGCCAGACGCGGATCCTGGTCGACTCGCAGGTGGTGCTGCCCGGCGAGGAAACCCTGAGCGACGAGGAGAAGGCGCGGCGCGAGCGCCAGCGCATCGCCGGGCTGTCGGGCATCGTCGACTACCAGTGGGCGCCGGACTCGCGCCGGCTGCTGTTCCCGCTCGGCGGCGAGCTGTACCTGTACGACCTGGAGCGCAGCGGCAGCGCCGCGGTACGCAAGCTCACCGATGGCGAGGGCTTCGCGACCGACCCGCGGATCTCGCCGGCCGGCGGCTACGTCAGCTTCGTGCGCGCACGCGACCTGTGGGTGATCGACCTGCGCGACGGCAGGCAACTGCGTCTGACCTTCGACGGCAGCGACACCATCGGCAACGGCGTGGCCGAATTCGTGGCCGACGAGGAGATGGACCGCCATACCGGCTACTGGTGGGCGCCGGACGATTCGGCCATCGCCTTCGCCCGGATCGACGAATCGCCGGTGCCGCTGGTGCGCCGCTACGAGATGTACGCCGACCGCACCGAAGTCGTCGAGCAGCGCTATCCGGCCGCGGGCGAGCGCAACGTGCTGGTGCAGCTGGGCGTCATCGCCCCGCGCGCCGGCGCGAGACCGCAGTGGATCGACCTGGGCCCGGAACAGGACATCTACCTCGCGCGCGTGGACTGGCGCGATCCGCAGCGCCTGACCTTCCAGCGCCAGTCGCGCGACCAGCAGCGCCTGGACCTGGTCGAGACCACGCTGGCCAGCGGCGCCCAGCGCATCCTCGTCACCGAAACCTCGAAGACCTGGGTGCCGTTGCACAACAGCCTGCGCTTCCTGCCCGACGGGCGCTTCCTGTGGTCCTCCGAACGCGACGGCTACGAACACCTGTACCTGGCCTCGGAAGACGGCGGCCAGCTGGTCCAGCTCACCCGAGGGCAATGGCCGGTCGACGCCCTGCTCGCGGTGGACCAGGCCGCCGGACTGGTCTACTTCAGCGCCGGCATGCGCGCTTCGCCGCCCGGGGCCGCCGCGGATGCCGCGTTGCCGGTCGCCGCACCGACCGAACGCCACGTGCACGTGGTGCCGCTGGAAGGCGGCCCGGTGCGTACGCTCTCGCAGGCGCCGGGCACCCACAACGCCAGCTTCGCGCGCAATGCCAGCGTGTACGTGGACAACTGGTCCAACACCACCACGCCGCCGCAGATCGAACTGCTGCGCGCCGACGGTACGCGCCTGGCCGTCCTCCTGCCCAACGCGCTGGACGATGCGGACCATCCCTATGCGCCCTACCGCGTCGCGCACCGGCCCACCCGGTTCGGCACCCTCACCGCCGCCGACGGCAGCACCCCGTTGCACTACAGCCTGATCACCCCGCCGGACTTCGACCCGGCGCGCCGCTACCCGGTGGTGGTCTTCGTCTATGGCGGTCCCGCTGCGCAGACCGTGCTCGATAGCTGGCCCGGCCGCGCGGACGCGTTCTTCAACCAGTACCTGGCGCAGCAGGGCTACGTGGTGTTCTCGCTGGACAACCGCGGCACGCCGCGGCGCGGGCGGGAGTTCGGCGGCGCGCTGTACGGCGTGCAGGGGACGGTCGAGGTCGACGACCAGCGCAAGGGGGTGGAATGGCTGCGCGCCCAGCCCTGGGTGGATGGCCAGCGCATCGGCGTGCACGGCTGGTCCAACGGCGGCTACATGACCCTGATGCTGCTGGGCCGCGCGCCGCAGGACTACGCCTGCGGCGTGGCGGGCGCGCCGGTGACCGACTGGGCGCTGTACGACACGCACTACACCGAGCGCTACATGGGTCTGCCCGAGGCCAATCCCGGCGGCTATGCCGCCGCGCGCGTACTCGCCCATTCGGCCGACATCCGCCCCGGCGCGCTGCTGCTGGTGCACGGCATGGCCGACGACAACGTGCTTTTCAGCAACTCGACCGCGCTGATGAGCGACCTGCAGGCGCGCGGCACCAGCTTCGAGCTGATGACCTATCCCGGTGCCAAGCACGGACTGCGCGGCAAGGACGCGCTGCACCGCTACCGGCTGGCCGAATCGTTCCTGGCGCGCTGCCTGGCGCCGTAGCGCCGCTCAGCTCAATCGCGCCAGCATGCGCTGGTGCCCGATCAGGCGCGCCCAGCGCGCGCCGAGATCGGTCCAGCACACATAGGCGGCTTCGCTGGCCAGCCTCCACAGCGCACGCGGCCGCCACGAGAGCGCGGGTTCGGCCGCGCACAACTCCCAGCGCAGGCCGAGCTGCCCGGCCAGCAGCGCGCAGCGTGCAAGGTGGTAGCGGCTGCTGAGCAGGGTGACCGGCTCGGGCGCCGCGCCCGGCGGCCAGAGCGCCCGCGCGTTGCGCAGGTTCTGCAGGGTGTCGCGCGAACGGTCCTCCAGCACCAGTGGCGCATCGGCCGGGACCCCGAGTTCGATCAGGCGCTGGCGGGCGAGCGCCGCTTCCGTCGGCGCCCCCGCGGGGCCTCCACCAAGGAGGAACATGCTGTCCGGCGGGCGCTGTTGCCACAGGCCGGCGGCGCGCTGCAGGCGCGCCTGGAAGTCGGGATCGGGACGGCCCTGCGGCGCGTGCTTGCCGAAGAGCAGCACCGTCTGTCCACGGGCCGGCTGGAAGGGCGCGCTGCGCGCGACGCGGACCACGTGCACGAGGTAGCCCACGTACACCACGCCGAGGCTTGCGGCACAGGCCAGCGTGGCGACCGCCAGCGAATGCAGGGCGTCGCGATCGGCCAGCAGGGCCAGCCTGTGGGCAAGGCGCGAGCGGGGCATGCACGCGGGCTCCGTGGCCAGGGAAGGCCCAGTCTATCCTCACCGGACGGTCGCTATACTCGGGCGCCTTTCGCCCGCGAGCCGCCGTGCCAGCACCCTCCCTGCCCCAACGCATGCCGCCCGTCGCCCTGCGCGCGTTCAGCGCGACCACGGCCCTGGGCACCGGTATTGCGGCGCAGGCCGCGGCCCTGGCCGCCCGGCGCGGCGGCCGGCGCAGCAACGACTTCGGCGCCAACCCGCTGCCCACCTGGATCGGCCGCGTGGACGGCATCGAGGATGCGCCGCTGCCGGCGCACCTGGCCGGATGGGAGTGCCGCAACAACCGCCTCGCGTGGCTCGCCCTGCAGCAGGATGGTCTGCCCGACGCGCTGCAGGCGCTGGTCGCGCGCCATGGCGCCGAACGCGTCGCCCTGGTGGTCGGCACTTCGACCTCCAGCATCGGCGCCAGCGAGGAAGGCTATGCGCGCGCGCAGACCGACGCGCAGGGCCGGCCCTGCTTTCCCGAGGACCTGCGCCGCCCGATCGTGCACACCCCGCATTCGCTGGGCGATTTCCTGCAGCACGCCACCGGGCTGCGGGGGCCCTGCGTGACCGTGGCCACCGCCTGTTCCTCCAGCGCCAAGGTCTTCGCCCAGGCCGCGCGCCTGATCCGTGCCGGCGTGGTCGATGCGGCCGTGGTCGGCGGGGTGGACACGCTGTGCGGCAGCGTGCTGTTCGGCTTCAACGCGCTGGGCCTGGTCTCGCGCGACCCGTGCCGGCCGTTCGATGCCCGGCGCGATGGACTGTCGCTGGGCGAGGCCGGCGGCTTCGCCCTGCTCGAGCGCGCCACGTCCGGCGAGACAGGGCTGCAGCTGCGCGGTTACGGGGAATCCAGCGACGCGCACCACATGTCCGCGCCGCATCCCGAAGGCCTGGGCGCCACCCTGGCGATGCGCGATGCGCTGGCGCGCGCCGGCATCGAGCCCGGCGAGGTGGGTTACCTCAACCTGCATGGCACGTCGACCCCGGCCAACGATGCGATCGAGGCGCGCGCCGTCGCGGCGCTGTTTCCGGACACCCTGCATGCGAGTTCCACCAAGGGCTGGACCGGGCACACCCTGGGCGCGGCCGGCATCGTCGAATCGGTCATCGCCCTGCTCGCGCTGCGCGACGGCGTGCTGCCCGGGATCCTCAACAGCGACGCGCCCGATCCGGATTGCGGCCCGCAGATCCGCTTCGACAACGCCCGGCGCGACATCGGGTACGCGATGAACAACTCCTTCGGCTTCGGCGGCAACAACTGCTCGCTGGTGTTCGGGCGCGGGGTGGCGGCATGAGCGCCCTGGTCGCGCGGATCGCCGGTGTCGGCTACTGGAGCGACGGCCTGCCCGACTGGGCTGCCGCGCGGGCCTTCGCCGCCTCCGGCGCGCTGCCGGGCGACCCGCCCGCCAGGCCCGCGC
>JAEXLY010000105.1 GCA_023444765.1 Pseudomonadota bacterium
CGCCGAGGCCGAAGCCGTGGCGTCCGGCACCGCGGCACCGGAGGAGGGTCCGGGGCCGCTGTTCCGCAACGTGGTCACCGGTTCGACGCCCGCAGGCGAGGCGCGGCCCGCAGCCGCATCGACCGGCACCGCATCCCCGGCGGCCACGCCGCTGGCGCCGCCCGGTAGCGACGGCGCGCGCCTGCTGGCGATGTTCGAGGCCGGCAAGGAGCCGCTGCGCTCGTTCCTCATCGCCCACTCCAACCCGGCCGAGCGCGCCTTCTTCCTGCGCAGCGCGCAGCGCCTGCTGCCGGAAGAGCGGCGCGGGGCGCTGACCGCCGACGACTTCATCGTGGTCGTGCCCGCATTCACCGTGAGCGAGCTGACCACCGCATTCCAGATCGGCTTCCTGATCTTCCTGCCGTTCCTGATCATCGACCTGGTGGTGGCCAACATCCTGCTCGCGCTGGGCATGATGATGATGTCGCCCACCACGGTCTCGCTGCCGTTCAAGCTGCTGCTGTTCGTGCTGATCGACGGCTGGGCCAAGCTGGTGCACGGCCTGGTACTGACCTACACGCCCTGACGGGCCACGCGCGAGGGAGCGAGGATGGGCGAGACACTCGAACTGACGCGCCAGGCGCTGTGGCTGGTGCTGATGCTGTCGGGCCCGCCGATCGCGGCGGCGGCGATCGTCGGCCTGCTGGTGGCGTTCCTGCAGGCGGCAACCCAGATCCAGGAGCAGACCTTCGCCTACGCGCTGAAGTTCGTGGCGATCGTGCTGGCCCTGTTCGTCACCGGCGCGATGATCGGCGGCACGCTGTACACCTACTCGAACCGGATCTTCAACGAGTTCCCCAGCCTCATCCGGCGCTGATGGAGATCTTCGCCTCCGCCGAGACCGCGATGCTGGCGCTGGGCCTGACCCTGCCGCGGATCATCGGGGCGTTCATCATGTTGCCGCTGATCAGCCCGCAGAACATGCCGGCGATGGTGCGCAACAGCTTCCTGGTGAGCCTGGCGATCGTGGCCCTGCCGATCGTGGTCACCACCGCGCCGCCAGGCACCATGAGCACGCTGTCGTGGCCGGCGCTGGTGGTCAAGGAGCTGTTCATCGGCATCGCCATCGGCTTCTGCTTCGGCATCGTGTTCTGGGCGATCTCGGCCGCGGGCAACGTGATCGACACCCAGGTGGGCATGAGCATGGCCACGGTGTTCGATCCGATCCAGGGTCACCAGACCTCGCTGCACGCGGAGTTCCTGTCGATGTTCGCGGCCTGGGTGTTCATGGCCAGCGGCGCGTTCCTGATCTTCCTCGACCTGCTGCTGGGCAGCTACGGCATCTGGCCGCCGACCTCGTTCTACCCCGACCTGCCGGCCGTGGGCATGAACCTGTTCGTCGGCCACTTCGGCTTCTTCATGACCACGATGCTGGTGCTGGCCGCGCCGGTGATGGTGATCCTGCTGATCGTGGACCTGTCGTTCGGGCTGGTGAACCGCTACGCGCCGCAGCTGAACGTGTTCGCGCTGACCCTGCCGCTCAAGGCCTGGGCGGCGACCGGCATCATCCTGCTGCTGCTTGGCGTGTACGTGGAGGTGCTGGTGCGGCGCCTGCACGACAGCGAGGGCCTGCTGGAGCTTCTGCGCAGGACGTTCGGAAGCTGAGCAGTGGTGCGGCGGCCGCGCGCCTCAGCCCGGGGGCGGTCGCCGCAACGACTCCGCACGCTGCAGGATGGCCGGCGGCTCGATTTCCTCCGGCGTGGAGAACACGCCCATGCGGCGCAGCCACTGCCCCGCCCCCTGCGCCGAAGTCAGCGCCACCACCGGGATCGACAGCACCATGCCGGCGATGACGGGGGTCATCCACGCCGCCAGCGCCGGCGAGACCAGCCAGGCCACCAGGCCGGCGCCCGCGCCGAACAGGCTCAGCCCGCCGTAGCGCGCGACCAGGGCCGACAGCGGCAGGGAGCCGTCGTCGCGGCGCTGCGCATGCCAGCCCGAGTCCCTGCCCGCCAGCACCTCGGCCACGCCGCGCGACTGCAGGTACATCGTGATCGGTGCCATGAGCGCGGCAAGCACGGTTTCCAGCAGCGCGCCGGCGGCCAGGCGCAGGCCGCCACCGAACGCACGCCGGCTGCCCCCATCCAGCAGCGCCGCGGCCAGCCCCAGCAGCTTGGGACCGAACAGCAACGCCATGGTCAGCGCGAACACCCACAGGAAACGCTCGGGATCGACGCCGCGCCAGTACGCCAGCGGCGCGTAGCCGTGCTCGATGCCGGCCTGCAGCGGGATCGACAGGCCCACCAGCATCAGCATCGCCCACATCGGCGCTGTGAAGTAATGGCCGATGCCGATCATCATGTGCAGGCGGCTGACCGGATGCAGCCCGCGCGCGGGCAGTACCAGCGAATGCTGCAGGTTGCCCTGGCACCAGCGCCGGTCGCGCACCAGCATGTCGGTGAGCGAGGGCGGGCCTTCCTCGAAGCTGCCGCCCAGCCCCGGCTCCATGTGCAGCGCCCAGCCGCCGCGACGCATCAATGCGGCCTCCACGAAGTCGTGGCTGAGCACGTTGCCGCCGAACGGCGCGCGCCCTTCCAGCGCCGGCAACCCGGCCGCCGCGGCGAAGGCACGGGTGCGGATCATCGCGTTGTGGCCCCAGTAGTTGCTTTCCGCACCGTGCCACCAGGCCACGCCATGCGCGATCACCGGACCGTACACGCGGCCGGAGAACTGCTGCATGCGCGCGAAGATCGTGCTGCCGTTCACCACCAGCGGCAGGGTCTGGATCAGGGCCACGTCCGGATGGCGCTCCATCGCCGCGGCCAGGCGCACGATGGTGGCGCCCTCCATCAGGCTGTCGGCATCCAGGATCAGCATGCTGGCGAAGGCGCCACCGAAGCGGCGCACCCAGCCGGCGATGTTGCCGGCCTTGCGTTCGGCATTGTCGCGCCGGCGCCGGTAGTAGATCCCGGTCTCGCCGCCCAGGCGTTGGCGCAAGGCGAGGAAGGCCCGCTCTTCCGCCGCGGCCACCTCGGGCCGGCGCGTGTCGCTCAGGATGAACAGGTCGAAGCAGGCGCCCTGCCCGGTCGCCTGTACCGATTCGAGGATGGCCTGCACGCCGGCGAAGGTGCGGTGCGGGTCCTCGTTGTAGACCGGGACCAGCAGCGCGGTGCGCGTGGACAGGCGCGGCAGCGGACCGTCCGCGGACAGCCCCAGCCGCATCGGCCGGTCGCGCAGCACGCGCCAGAAGCCCGGCACTGCGCTCATGAAGGACAGTGCTATCCATGCGAACAGCGGCACGAACAGCGCCAGCAGCACGCCTTCCAGCACGGCGATACCGTTGCCGCGCAACAACCACCACATCTGGTAGGCGGCAAGGAGGCTAAGCGCGGCCGTGCCGCCGAACACGAAGCTCCGACGCAGGAGCATCCCCGGCGGCGTGGTTGGCAAGCGTGGATTGGCCAGCCGCCCCTGGCGCAGGTCCTGCACCGGCATGGCCAGCGGCGCCTCTGGCGGAAGCCAGGGCGCCTCGCGCACCGGCGGGGCGGCCGGCAGGGCGGCGGCCATGTTCATGCCGGCCACCTCGCGAGCCAGGTTTCGGTCAGGGCGCTGCCGGCCGCATCCACCAGACGCGCGCGCAGTTCGGCCACGTCGGCCGTCCCGGGCAGCAGTTCGAAGCTCAGACGCCAGCGGCCGTTGGCCGCAAGCCGGTAGACCACGGGATTGCGCAGTTCGCCGGCTGACGCATGGGCATCGACGCGGGGCGCCGCGTCGTGCGCCAGCCTGTCCAGCGAACCGCCTTCGAAATCGATCACGAACATGCGCGGCGCGACGCCTTCCGCATCCGCCTGTCCGGTGCGCGTGGCGGCCACGCGTCCGAGCTGCGGCAGCCAGGCGTGGTCGGCGCACCAGTGCAGGCGGTAGGCGAAACGATGCTCGCGACCGGCGCCAAGCGGCGCCCGTGGCCGCCAGAAGGCGACGATGTTGTCGGCGAACTCGTTGCCGGTCGGGAGCTCGACCAGATGCACTTCGCCCCTGCCCCAGTCGCCCTGGGGCTCGACCCACGCGCTCGGGCGCAGGTGGTAGTTGGCTTCGGCATCCTGGAATGCCTCGAAATCACGCTTGCGCTGCATCAGTCCGAAGCCGCGCGGCCCGTCATCGCGAAAGCCGCTGTGTTCGACCCGGGCCGGGTTGCGCAGCGGCCGCCAGAGCTGTTCGCCCGCGCCGTTGAGGATCGCCAGTCCGTCGGAGTCGTGCACCGCCGGGCGGAAATCGTCGACACCGGCGCGATCGCCGGCATCGAACTCGAACATGCTCGTCAGCGGTGCGATCCCGGCGTTGCGCAGTTCCGTTCGCGGGAACAGGCGCGCCTCGACGTCCATCACGGTCGTTCCGCCGCCGGGGGTGATCGCGAAGCGGTAGGCGCCGGCCACGCTGCGGCTGTCGAGCAGAGCATGCACCACCGCCGATCCGGCGCCGGGCAGCGGGCGTTCCAGCCAGAAGGCGCGGAACAGGGGGAACTCCTCGGGTCCCGGATCGCCGCTGCCCAGCGCCAGTCCGCGGGCGGACAGGCCATAGGCCAGCCCACGGGCCACCGCGCGGAAGTAGCTGGCGCCCAGGAACACGCACAGTTCGTCGAAGTAGTCCGGGCGGTTGAGCGGCGCATGCAGGCGGAAGCCGGCATAGCCCATGGCGGGATCCTCCGGCGGCGGCGACTGCGGACCGAAGTCGAAGAAGCCGCGCCGGTAGGGCAGCGTCGTGGCGCGGCCATCCTGTACCAGATGCAGTTCGACCAGGTCCTTGAAGATGAAGCCGCGATGGAACATCTGCGCCTGGAATGGCGCATCGTCCTGCCGCCACAGGGCCTGTTCCGGGCGGAACCGGTAGTCGCGGAACTGGTCGTAGTCGATGCCCTCCAGCACCGCCGGCAATGCGCGCGAGGGCGGCACGTAGGCGCGCGCGGCGAGCGCGCGCGCAAGCGCGGGCACGGTGTCGCGGTCGAACGTCGTCGGCTTGCCGGTCGGCGCCGCCAGGGCGCCGCGCAGCGGCAGGCCCAGCAGCAACGGCAGCGATGTACCGGCCGCGATCAGTTGTCGGCGATGCAAGGTCGGCCTCGGGGGAGGAACAGGTAACCGCGCATCATTAGACGGGCCGACGCTTAACGCTGCGTCAACGCCGTGGTACGCAGGACTCAGCCTGCCATGCCGGTGTGCCGCAACAGAGCGTCGATGCGCGGTGCGCGGCCACGGAAGGCCAGGAAGTTCTCGGAGGCGCCGCGGCTGCCTCCGCGCGAGAGCACCTCGTCGCGGAACCGCGCACCGGTCGTGGCGATCGCCTCGGGGGCTTCCTCGAACGCGGCGTACGCGTCGGCGCTCAGCACCTCTGCCCACTTGTAGCTGTAGTAGCCGGCGGCGTAGCCCCCGGCGAAGATGTGGCTGAACTGGTGCTGGAAACGACTCCACGGCGGCGGCAGGTTGACCGCCACCTCCGCGCGCACGCGGTCGAGCAGCGCCTGCACCGGCTCGCCGTCCGGCTCGCGCGGCCCGTGCAGCAGCATGTCGAACAGACCGAACTCCAGTTGGCGAACGGTGGCCATGCCGCTCTGGAAGTTCTTCGCCGCCAGCATCCGCTCGAACAGCGCGCGCGGCAGCGGCTCTCCCGTCTCCACGTGCGACGTCATCGCTTCGACGCGCGGCCATTCCCAGCAGAAGTTCTCCATGAACTGGCTGGGCAGTTCGACCGCATCCCACTCCACGCCGTTGATGCCGGCCACCGCCAGTTCGCCCACGCGCGTCAGCAACTGGTGCAGGCCGTGGCCCATCTCGTGGAACAGGGTGAGCACCTCGGCATGGCTGAAAGTCGCCGGAAGCCCGTCGACGCCGCGACCGAAGTTGCACACCAGGTAGACGATGGGGGTCTGCGGGCGGCCGTCGCGCTCGCGCCGGTTGCGGCAGTCGTCCATCCACGCGCCGCCTCGCTTGGCCTCGCGCGCGTACAGGTCCAGGTAGAACTGCCCGACGAGATCTCCCGCCGCGTCGACGAGCCGGTAGAAGCGCACGTCCGCGTGCCAGACCGGCGCGGTGTCGGGCTCGACCCGCAGTCCATAGAGGTCGTGGATCAGGCCGAACAGGCCTGCCAGCACCTTCGGCTCGGTGAAGTACTGCTTCACCTCCTGGGCGGAGAAGTCGTAGCGCGCCTGCTTGAGCTTCTCCGAAGCCCAGGCCAGGTCCCAGGCCTCGAGCCGGTCCAGGCCGAGGCGCTCGCGGGCGAAGGCTTCCAGTTCGGCGCGGTCGGCCTGCGCATGGGGCCGGGCGCGGGCGGCCAGGTCGCGCAGGAACGCCAGCACCCCCTGCGCGGTGTCGGCCATGCGCGTGGCGAGCGCGTAGGCGGCGTAGTCGTCGAAGTGAAGCAGGGCCGCCAGTTCCGACCGCAGGGCGAGGATGCGGTCGATCAGCGCACTGTTGTCGAGCGCGGGATCGCCACCCAGCTCCGACGCGCGGACCGCATTGGCGCGATAGAGCTCCGCGCGCAGCGCGCGATCCTCGGCATAGGCCTGGACCGGCAGGTACACCGGCATCTGCAGGCCGAGCTTCCAGCCCGCGCGTCCGTCCCGCTCCGCCGCCGCGCGACAGGCAGCAAGCACATCGCCGGGCAGCCCGGCCAGGCGCGCGGGGTCCTCGACATAGAGGGCGAAGGCGTCGGTGGCATCGAGCACGTTCTGCGAGAAGCGCGCCTGCAGCGCGGCGAGCTCCTCGCGGATCTGCGCGAAACGCGCCTTGTCCGCATCGGCCAGTTCGGCGCCACCCAGGCGAAAATCGCGCAGCGCGTTCTCCACCACCTTGCGGCGCGCCTGGCTCCAGTCCGCGAAGCCGGGGGTTTCAGCCAGTCTCCTGTACTGCGCGAACAATGCTTCGTTCTGGCCCAGTGCGCTCCAGAAACGCGTGACCGCCGGCAGCGCCTGGTTGTAGGCCGCACGCAGCTCCGGCGTGTTGACCACGGCTTCCAGATGGGTGACCTGGTTCCAGGCGCGCGCCAGGCGCTCGGTCGCATCCTCCAGGGGAGCGACGAACACGTCCCAGGTCGCTGGCGCCGCCTCGGCCGCGCGCACCGCGGCCTCCGCTTCGGACAGCAGCCGTTCGATGGCCGGAGCGACATGCGCGGGCCGGATCCGGTCGAAACGCGGAAGGCCGGAGAAGTCGAGCAGCGGATTGGCGGACATGGCGTGCGGCGGAAGTCGACGGGAGCCGACAGGATGCCATGCGGCGCAATGCATTCCGTGGAATGCAGCGGAAACGAAAAGACCCGCCTGGCGGCGGGTCTTTCGTGGAACTGGCAGCCCCGGATGGATTCGAACCACCGAATGCCTGAGTCAGAGTCAGGTGCCTTACCGC
>JAEXLY010000120.1 GCA_023444765.1 Pseudomonadota bacterium
CCGGCCCTGGCCGGACCTCGCCGCGGACCGCCCTGCGGCCGCGAGCCAAGGCGCCCGGCCTCGTTTGCGCGCACAATCGTGGCCATGCAACCCGCGCCCGGCCTCCGCCTGCGTCCCGCCAACCGCGACGACGTCCCGGCCATCCTCGCCCTGATCCGCGCCCTGGCCGACTACGAACGGCTCGGCCACGAAGTGGAAGCCGACGAGGCGCAACTGGCGGCGACGCTGTTCGGCGATACCCCTTGCGCCGAAGTGGTGGTGGCCGAGGTGGACGGCGAAGCCGCCGGCTTCGCGCTGTTCTTCCACAACTACTCGACCTTCCTGGCGCGGCCCGGACTCTACCTGGAAGACCTGTTCGTGCAGCCGCGCTTCCGCGGCATGGGCGTCGGCCGGCGACTGATGGCGCATCTTGCGCGGCTGGCGGTGGACCGCGGCTGCGGCCGCTTCGAGTGGTCGGTGCTGGACTGGAACGCACCGGCGATCGGCTTCTACCGGCGGATCGGGGCCGTGGGCATGGAGGGCTGGACCACGCAGCGGCTGACCGGCGATGCCCTCGCGCGGCTCGCGGCCGATGACCGCGCCGCCGCCCCCGGCTGAGCCTGCGGCCGGCGCGGGCCTGGGCATCGGCTGCGGCCGGCGCCCTGCTGACCACCCCGTCACGGCAGCCATGCTGCAATCGGTGTTTTCCGCACGAGGATCCCGGGATGCGCACCGACCCGGCCACGGCCACGGTGCGCGGCGACGCCCGGGCGAAAGCCGCCGATAGCGGGCGCCGGCCACGCATGCGCGGCCGCATCGACGCGATCGACCTGGCGCGCGGCATCGCCGTGTGCCTGATGATCGTCGCCCACGGCACCAACGGGCTGTTGCCCTACAGCGATTTCCCCGACTGGGGCCAGGTTCCGCTGCACGCGCTGACCAAGTTCTCCTCGTCGCTGTTCTTCCTGGTGTTCGGCGTGGCGCTGGCGGTGGCCTTCGTGCCGAAAACCGGCGGTGCCGACTGGCCACGGCGCCGCAACCGCCTGCTGCGGCGCGGCCTGCTGGTGCTGCTCTGGTACAAGCTGCTGACCGTGGTGGAGCTGTGGGGCCGCGAGCCGGCGCAGATCGCCGACGCGCTGCTCTATCGCGACTTTCCGTCGTTCGTCGAGATCCTGGGCTTCTACGCCATCGCCCTGCTGTGGATCCCGTGGCTGCTGCCGCTGTGGGCGAAGGCGCCCGCCTGGCTGCGCTGGCTGAGTCCGCTGCCGGTGCTCTGGCTGTCGTGGTGGCTGCTGAACAACGCGGGTTTCGGCGGCGTACCGCAGCTGCAGGCGATCTTCGTCGAGCATCCGGACTACTACACCTGGGGCCAGCTCTCGCGCCTGCCGCTGGTGCTGGCCGGGCTGCTGATCGGCGGCGTGCTGCTGCGCAGCCACGAGGCGCCGGCGCGACGGCTGCTGCTGGCCTCCGGCGTCGCCCTGGCGGGCGCCGCGCTGCTGGCGTGGTTCGCACTGCGGGCGGGCGGCGACATGCACGCCGAACTAGTGGCGATCGGCCGCAACGACGGCAAGCACCCGCCGGGCCTGCTGTTCTCGCTGTTCAGCGTCGGCGGCGCGCTGATCCTGCTGGCGCTGTGCATCGCCGGCGGCAACCTGCTGGCGCGCGTGCTGCGGCCGGTCACCGTGGTGGGCACCGACGCGTTGATGGCCTTCATCGTCCACATCAGCGTGATCTTCCTGCTCTGGCGCAACACGCTGGAGTGGTACCAGTCGCTGTCGTACACGCATGCGTTGCAGATGTCGCTGCTGCTGGCCGCTGCCACCGCGCTGTGGATCTGGCTGTGGAACCGGCTGCCGTTGCCGTGGCGCGAGCCTGCACGCCGCCCGACCGCGATGCGCGCGCCGGAGTGATGTTCAGCGTCGGGGGCGGGCCTTCACGCCAGACTCGGGCGGCGATGAAGACGCTCATTGCCATCGCGCTGGCCACGGCGCTCGCCTGGGCCCTGCCTGCAGTCGCGGCGCCGCCGGCCGCGGCGCCTTCGCAGCCGCTGCCCGTACCGGGCTGGACCGCGCGCCTGCAGCGCGGACTCGAGGCCGTCGACGGCCGCCATCCCGGGGACATCGGCGTGTACGTGCGCCATCTCGACCGCGGCGAGTCGTTCTCCTACCGCGCCGACGAGGCCTGGTACCTGGCCTCCGGCATCAAGGTGCCGGTGGCGATCGCGGTGATGCGCGCGGTGGCGGCCGGCACGCTGGCGCTCGACACGCGCGTGGCCCTGCTCGAATCGGATTTCGTCGATGGCGCGGGCGGGACCAATGCCTACGGCCCGGGAACGCGGCTGCGGGTCTCGTGGTTGCTCGAACAGATGATCGTGCACAGCGACAACACCGCCAGCGACGTGCTGATCCGCACCGTCGGCATCGAACAGGTCAACGCGGTCGCGGCCGAGCTCACCGGCGCGGCCGACCTGCGCATCACCACCCTGGCCGACGTGCGCCGCCTGGCCTACGGCCAGCTGCATCCGGCGGCGTCGCAGCTGGACTCGGCCGACCTGCTCGCGCTCAGGCGCAGCGGCGCGGGCCAGGCGCGCGTGCGCAAGTTCGCGCAGCTGCTTTCGCTCACGCCCGAGCAGCTGCGCCACGGCGATCTCGACGCCGCCTTCGAGGCCTACTACGCCACCCACGTCAACAGCGCCACGCTGACCGACTTCGGGCGCATGCTGGCCGCGCTCTCCGACGGCCGCGCGCTGCCGCCCGCGCAGACGGTGTACCTGCTCGACCTGATGGCACGGGTGCAGACCGGCCACCGCCGACTGCGCGCAGGCCTCCCGCCGGGCACGCGCTTCGAACACAAGACCGGCACCCAGCACCACCGCACCTGCGACCTGGGCATCGCCACGCAGCCGGCCGCCGCCGGCGAGGGCGCGCCGTCGCGGGTGGTGATCGC
>JAEXLY010000133.1 GCA_023444765.1 Pseudomonadota bacterium
CGCCGATGCCTGCCGTCGCAGCGCTCCAGGCACCGACGTCGCCACCGCTTGCCACCCCCGACGTCGACACGGCCGTTGAGGCCCTGCCCACGGAACCACCGGCCAAGCCTGTGCAAGCGTCGCAGGCGACGGCCAGCGACGCAGCGGCCGTCTCCGTGCCCTCGCCCGCGTTCACCAGGGGCGCCGCCGTCGCCGCGGCCCGCCGGCAACGCGCCTGGGCACAGCCCGCCGCCGTCGCAGGCCTCTCGTTGCTGCTTGCCCTCCAGATCGTGCTGGCCGATCGCGACCGCCTTGCGGCGGACGCCCAGTGGCGTCCGCTGGTCGGCGCCGTCTGCGGCGTACTGCGCTGCAGCGTGCCACCTTGGCGCGAACCCGAGGCGCTGGTGCTGCTCTCCCGCGACGTGCGTCCGCACCCGGACCATCGTGGTGCGCTGCGCGCCACCGCGTCGTTCCGCAACGACGCGCAGTGGCCTCAGCCCTGGCCGCAACTGGTCCTGGTCCTGTCGGATGTCGACGGCCACGCGGTGGCGGCGCGCGCGTTCGCGCCGGACGAATACCTGGGCGGGGCGCCCGGCGCGCCCCTGCTGTCCAGTGGCCAGGCGGTGGACATCGCGCTGGACATCCGCGAGCCTTCGGTCGAGACCGTGTCCTACGCCTGGGACCTGCGGTAGGTCGCCGCGGCGACGTTCGCATTGTCGACTGCGACCGCGAGGCGCTAGACTCGATCGCCCCGCGACGACCACGCCCCATGCGCCGCGTCGCCGGCCGCACCGAGCGCCCAATTGAACACCGCAGAACACTCCGATCCCGCCATCCGCAGCGCACCGCGCGCGCCGCTGCGCGAACACGTCGCCAATTCGGTGCGACGTTATCTCGGCGACCTCAACGGCAGCGATGCCGACAACCTCTACCAGATCGCGCTGCGCGAGCTGGAGATTCCGCTGTTCCTGGAAGTGCTGGAGCATTGCGACGGCAACCAGAGCCGCGCGGCGACCATGCTCGGCATCCACCGCGCAACGTTGCGCAAGAAACTGCGCGAGTACGGCATCGGCTGAGCCGCAGCGCAGCGGGCGGCTGGCTATAATTCCGCCTCTCTCCGCGCCCCTGCCCCCGAATGACCCACGACCTGTTGCCCCTGCGCCGGGCATTGCTGTCCGTGTCCGACAAGACCGGCCTGATCGAATTCGCCACCGCGCTCTCGCGCCACGGCGTGGAGCTGCTCTCCACCGGCGGGACCGCGAAGGCGCTCCGCGAGGCGGGCCTGGCGGTGAAGGACGTCAGCGAGGCGACCGGTTTTCCGGAAATGATGGACGGCCGGGTCAAGACCCTGCATCCGGTGGTGCACGGCGGCCTGCTCGGCCGCGCCGGCATCGACGAGGCGGTGATGGCCGAGCACGGCATCGGCGCGATCGACCTGCTGGTACTGAACCTGTATCCGTTCGAGACGGTCACCGCGCGCGCCGACTGCACGCTGGCCGAAGCGGTGGAGAACATCGACATCGGCGGCCCGGCGATGCTGCGCTCGGCGGCCAAGAACTTCGCGCGCGTGGCGGTGGCGACCTCGCCCGACCAGTACGCCGACCTCGTGTCCGAGCTGGAGGCCAACGACGGAAAGCTGTCGGCCGCGAAGCGCTTCTCGCTGTCGGTGGCGGCGTTCAACCGCGTCGCGCAGTACGACGCGGCGATCAGCAACTACCTGTCCGCGATCACCGACGCATCGGCCGACGTGCCGGTGCGTTCCCCGTTCGCCGGCCAGGCCAACGGCAGCTTCGTCAAGGTGATGGACCTGCGCTACGGCGAGAACCCGCACCAGCAGGCCGCGTTCTACCGCGACCTGTATCCGGCGCCCGGGTCGCTGGCCACCTTCGAGCAGCTGCAGGGCAAGGAGCTGAGCTACAACAACATCGCCGACAGCGATGCGGCGTGGGAATGCGTGCGCCAGTTCGACGCGCCCGCCTGCGTGATCGTCAAGCACGCCAATCCCTGCGGCGTGGCGGTCGGCGCCAGCTGCAACGAGGTCTACGAGCAGGCCTATGCCACCGATCCGACCAGCGCCTTCGGCGGCATCATCGCGTTCAACCGCAGGCTCGACGCGGCGACCGCGAAAACCATCCTCGACCGCCAGTTCGTGGAAGTGCTGCTGGCGCCGGACTACGAGGAAGGCGCGCTGGAATACGCGAAGAAGAAGGCCAACGTGCGCGTGCTGCGCATCCCGCTGGCGCCGGCGCGCCCGGGCTTCACCGACAGCAAGCGCGTGGGCTCGGGCATGCTGCTGCAGACTGCGGACGACCGCGTGGTCGCGCGCGACGAACTGAAGGTGGTGACGAAGCTCGCGCCGGACGATGCGCAGTTCGACGTCCTGCTGTTCGGCTGGATGGTGGCGAAGTTCGTCTAGTCCATTGCCATCGTCTATGCGAAGGACGGACGCACGATCGGCGTGGGCGCCGGCCAGATGAGCCGCGTCTACTCGGCCCGCATCGCGGGGATCAAGGCGAACGATGCCGGCCTGGAAGTGCCCGGTTCGGTGATGGCGAGCGATGCCTTCTTCCCGTTCCGCGACGGCATCGACGCCGCGGCCGAGGCCGGCATCAAGGCGGTGATCCAGCCGGGCGGCTCGATGCGCGATGCCGAAGTGATCGCCGCGGCGGACGCGCACGGCATCGCCATGGTGTTCACCGGCGTGCGCCACTTCCGCCACTGACGCCGGACTACGCGCGATGGTGCTCGCCCTGCTGTTCGTCGCCGGCCTCGGCCTGCTGCTGACGGGAGCGGAGCTGCTCGTGCGCGGCGCATCGCGGATGGCGCTGGCGCTGGGCCTGACCCCGATCGTCGTCGGGCTGACCGTGGTGTCGATCGGCACCAGCGCACCGGAGCTGGCGATCAGTGTCGGAGGCGCGCTGTCGGACGCACCCGACCTGGCGCTGGGCAACGTGGTGGGCAGCAATATCGCCAACGTGCTGCTGGTGCTGGGCGTCGTGGCCCTGGTTACCCCGCTGGTGGTGCAGCGCCAGCTCGTCTGGCTGGACGTGCCGATCATGATCGCCGCCTCCGGCGCCTGCTTCGCCATGGCGCTCGATGGACGCATCGCCCGCTGGGAGGGCGCACTGCTGGTCGCCTACGCGGTGGCCTATACGGTGTTCCTGGTGCGGCTGGCGCGGCGCAGCCCCGGGCACGTGCCGGAACGATCGGACATGGCGGCCAACGGGTCCGCCGGACTCGCCCGCCAGCTGCTGCTGATCGCGGCCGGCCTGGCGATGCTGGTGGTCGGCGCCCGCCTGCTGGTCCGTGCCGCCACCGAAACCGCCACCGCGCTCGGACTGAGCGAGCTGGTGGTCGGCCTGACCGTGGTGGCCGTCGGGACCTCGCTGCCCGAGATCGCGACTTCGATCCTGGCCGCCGTGCGCGGCGAGCGCGACCTGGCGGTCGGGAACATCGTCGGCAGCTCGATCTTCAACCTCCTGCTGGTGCTGGGCGCGACCGCGCTGGTGGCGACCGAGGGCGTTCCGGTCAACGCCGCGGCGCTGCGTTTCGACCTGCCGGTGATGACCGCGGTGGCGGTCGCGTGCCTGCCGATCTTCTTCTCCGGCCACTGCATCCACCGCTGGGAAGGCGCGGTGTTCGTGGGCTACTACGCCGCCTACGTGGCCTATCTGGTGATGGCGGCGTCGCGCCACGCGGCACTCGAGGATTTCCGCGAAGTCATGGTCTATGTCGTGATGCCGCTGACCGCGCTCACCGTGGCAGCGGTGACGCTGGACAGCCTGAAGGCGCGCCGGCAGGCGCGCGGGAACCCCGCGCCATGACGCGATTCCTGCCGGCGATCCTCGCCATCGTCGCGCTGGCCGGCTGTGGCGCACGGCCCGATGCACTGGAGGCGGCCCGCGACGCGCTGGGGGCCAACCTGCCCGAGCCCTACTTCGAGGATCTGGTGACCGAATCGGCGATCATCGAGGGCAGGCGGCTGGTGCTGCTGGTGCGCAGCCCCGAGGGCGACGCCGACAGCACCCGGCAGCACCCCCGGTTCGAATTGCTGCGCCAGAGCGAGCAGGACGAGATGCCGGCGCTGTGCGCGCTGCCCCCGGTCCAGGCGCTGTCCGGGACCGACGTGGTGCTGGTACGGCGCTTCGTCGACCGCCACGACAAGACCTTCTTCGAAACCACCCTGCCCGCGCGCGAGTGCGCGCCCCCGCCATGAGGTCCGCATCGTGAAAATCCTGGTCATCGGTTCCGGCGGACGCGAACACGCGCTGGCCTGGAAGCTGGCGCAGTCGCCGCGCGTGTCCGAAGTGATCGTCGCCCCCGGCAACGCCGGCACCGCGCGCGAGCCGCGCTGCCGCAATGCCGCGGTCAAGGTCGGCGACCTCGACGGCCTGCTGCAGCTGGCGCGCGAGGAGGACGTGGCGCTGACCGTCGTCGGCCCCGAGGTCCCGCTGGTGGCCGGCGTGGTCGACCGCTTCCGCCAAGCCGGCCTGCGCATCTTCGGGCCCAGCGCCGCGGCGGCGCAGCTCGAAGGGAGCAAGGCCTTCGCCAAGGATTTCCTCGCCCGCCACGGCATCCCCACTGCGTTCTACGCGGTGCATACCGAGGTGGATGCAGCGCTCGCCTACGTGCGCGACAAGGGCGCGCCCATCGTGGTCAAGGCCGATGGCCTGGCCGCGGGCAAGGGCGTGATCGTCGCCATGACGCTGGACGAGGCGGAAGCCGCGGTGCGCGACATGCTCGCCGGCAATGCCTTTGGCGACGCCGGCGCGCGCGTGGTCATCGAGGAGTTCCTCGACGGCGAGGAAGCCAGTTTCATCTCCATGGTCGATGGCCGCACCGCCCTGCCGATGGCCACCAGCCAGGACCACAAGCGCGTGGGCGATGGCGACACCGGCCCCAACACCGGCGGCATGGGCGCGTACTCGCCGGCGCCGGTGGTCACCCCGGAGGTGCATGCGCGGGTGATGCGCGAGATCGTGGAACCGACCGTGGCGGGCATGGCCGCCGACGGTGTGCCGTTCACCGGCTTCCTCTACGCCGGCCTGATGATCGATGCCACTGGCGCGCCGAAGGTGATCGAATTCAACGTGCGCTTCGGCGATCCGGAAACCCAGCCGGTGATGCTGCGCCTGCAGTCCGACCTCGTGGACCTGGTCGAGGCGGCGCTGGACGGGCGGCTCGACAGCGCCGAGGCGCTGTGGGATCCGCGCCCGTCGCTGGGCGTGGTGATGGCGGCCCGGCCCTACCCCGACACGCCGCGGACCGGCGACGTGATCTCCGGACTGGATGATTCCACCGCCGGCGATCCGCCGGTGAAGGTGTTCCACGCCGGCACGGCCCTCGACGCGGACGGCAACGTCGTCAGCGCCGGCGGCCGCGTGCTGTGCGTGGCCGCGCTCGGCGCCTCGGTGCGCGAAGCGCAGCGCAACGCGTACGCACGCGTGGAATCGATCGGCTGGGCCCACGAGTTCCATCGCGGCGACATCGGCTGGCGCGCGATCGCGCGCGAGCAGGGGACGACCTGAGGCGGGGCACCCCGGCGC
>JAEXLY010000190.1 GCA_023444765.1 Pseudomonadota bacterium
ACCGAGGAAGCCGCCGCCAACGCCGAGGCTGCCGCCGACCGCGCTGCCGAGGCGAGCCGCGAGGCCGCTGCAGACGCCGCCGGTGCGGTGAAGGACGCTGCGGCGGAAGCCGAGGAAGCCGCGCGCAACTGATCCACGCAGCAACGGTGAACGGAGAAGGCCCGCCATGTGCGGGCCTTTTTCGTGGCTCCGTCCCCGACTGCGGGACGTTTGCGCCGCTCCGGGGAGAGATCGGTCAGGCCCTCGGATGGACGCCGCACCCTGTCGACCGGGCGTCGCTCTTCGCTCCGGCCGGATCGTGCAGCGGGCTGACCGGGACGGGAAGCACTGCCCGGGTCGGGACGGTCCCTGTCCGCAACTCCGAACCACCACCCGACCCGCACGACCTGGTCCTCCGGATTCGGGGAGAGCCTTTGTACTGCGCTGCCTGGCGACCGCCCGCAGCGTCGCCTGCCACGCCGCGGCAGGCGCGGTCGCTGCGGGCCGGTCCCGGGCGATTGCCACGTCGCGCCGGTCCGTGGCCCCTGGACACGCCGGCATCGTCATTCCCGACAGCGAGGAATCCCGGCGGGCTTCTGCGATGCCCGGGAACCAGACGCGACCCGGCTTCCGACCGACGTCGCCATGGAGCGCCAGTGGGTCCTGGAACGCCAACGAGCAGCTCGCCGGCGCCATACGGCGACGCGCTCACGTATCCTCTTCGCTTTCGCTAGCAACAAACCGTACATGCCGGCACTGACCTCGCACCTCGATCCGCGCTCGCAGGAGTTCCTCGACAACACCGCCTACCACCGGTCTCTCGTGGAGGAGCTGGAGCGTCGCCTGGCGCGCGCCGCCGACGGCGGTGGCGAGCGGGCCCGCAACAGGCACACCGAGCGCGGCAAGCTGCTGGCGCGCGACCGCGTCACCGCCCTGCTCGACCCGGGCTCCCCCTTCCTCGAGATCGCGCCGCTGGCCGCCGAGGAGATGTACGACGGCGCGGCGCCCGCCGCGGGCATGGTCTGCGGCATCGGCCGGGTGATGGGCCAGGAGGTGGTGGTGGTCGCCAACGACGCCACGGTAAAGGGCGGCACCTATTTCCCGATGACGGTGAAGAAGCACCTGCGCGCGCAGGAGATCGCGCGCGAGAACCGCCTGCCCTGCGTGTACCTGGTCGACTCGGGCGGCGCCTTCCTGCCGCTGCAGGACGAGGTCTTTCCGGATCGCGAACACTTCGGCCGCATCTTCTACAACCAGGCGCGGCTGTCGGCCGAGAACATCCCGCAGGTCGCGGTGGTGATGGGCAGCTGCACCGCGGGCGGCGCCTACGTGCCGGCCATGTGCGACGAGAGCGTGATCGTGAAGGAGCAGGGCACGATCTTCCTCGGCGGCCCGCCGCTGGTGAAGGCGGCGACCGGGGAGGTGGTCGATGCCGAGGCGCTGGGCGGCGCGGACGTGCACACCTCGGTGTCGGGCGTGGCCGACCACTTCGCCGAGGACGACCGCCATGCGCTGGAGATCGCGCGCTCCATCGTCGGCCACCTCAACCGTCGCAAGACCCTGCCCGTCGCCGTGCGCACGCCGCGCGAGCCGCTGTACGCGGCCGAGGAGCTGTACGGCATCGTGCCGCGCGACACGCGCCGCCCGTTCGACATCCGCGAGGTGATCGCGCGCATCGTCGACGGCAGCGAGCTGGACGAGTTCAAGGCGCGCTACGGCAAGACCCTGGTGACCGGCTTCGCCCACCTGCACGGTTATCCGGTAGGCATCGTGGCCAACAACGGCATCCTGTTCGGCGAAAGCGCGCTCAAGGGCGCGCACTTCATCGAACTGTGCAACCAGCGCGGCATCCCGCTGGTGTTCCTGCAGAACATCACCGGCTTCATGGTCGGCCGCAAGTACGAGAACGCGGGTATCGCGAAGGATGGCGCGAAGATGGTGACCGCGGTGGCGTGCTCGAGCGTGCCGAAGTTCACCGTGGTGATCGGCGGCAGCTTCGGCGCGGGCAACTACGCGATGTGCGGACGCGCCTATGGCGCGCGCTTCCTGTGGATGTGGCCGAACGCGCGCATCAGCGTGATGGGCGGCGAGCAGGCGGCGAGCGTGCTGGCGACGGTGCGCCGCGACGGCATCGAGGCACAGGGCGGCGAGTGGAGCGCGGAAGACGAGGACGCGTTCAAGGCGCCGATCCGGGAGCAGTATGAAAGCCAGGGCAGCCCTTGGTACGCCACTGCAAGGCTGTGGGACGACGGCATCATCGATCCGGCGGATACGCGCCGGGTGCTGGGACTGGGGATCTCCGCTTCGCTCAATGCGCCGATCGAGCCGGCGAAGTTCGGGGTGTTCCGGATGTGAGCTTGTAGCGGGATCGCCGATCTCGCGCCGGTGACCCCCACCCCGACCCTCCCCCGCACGCGGGGGAGAGCGGAGCAGCACGCGCCGACGCAGGGCATGCGACGCATCCGCCGCTGCGAAAGGCTCCTCTCACGCACGGGGGGGGGAGGAAGCTGTTTCGCGGCGGCGTAGATGACGGCGTTCAACGTGCCGATCGAGCCGGCGAAGTTGGAGTATTCCGGATGTAGGGTTGTCGCGGGATCGCTGGTCTCGCGCCGGTGGCCCCCACCCCGACCCGCCCCCGCTCGCGGGGGAGGGAGCAGAGCATCACGCTCCGGCGCAGGGCATGCGACGCATCCG
>JAEXLY010000214.1 GCA_023444765.1 Pseudomonadota bacterium
GAAGTATAGAGGCCGCGCGCAATGGTCCCGTCGCCGTCCGCGAGTGCCGGGTGGCCGGCGCCGCGGCGAGGGGGCGGTCGGCGCCATCCGCGAGGGCCGGCCGCCAGCGCGCGACCCGTCCCTGCAAAGCGGGCACCGGGCACGCTCCGGGAAGCCGACTGTTGCCACCGGATGAAAAGTCCGTTATTTAATGCGCCGGGGCACGTTGCGCACGTAAGCGCCCGTGGCAAAGGGGAAAAACGTGGGGCTGATCACAAAAAGTCAAGCGCCGCTTGTCGGGGTCGACATCAGTTCGACTGCGGTCAAGCTGCTGCAGCTGTCGCGATCCGGGGACCGCTACCGGGTCGAGCACTACGCCGTGGAGCCGCTGCCGCCCAACGCCGTGGTCGAAAAGAACATTGTCGAGGTCGAGGCGGTGGGCGAGGCCATCCGCCGCGCGGTCTCGCGCTCGGGGACCAAGGCCAAGTTCGCCGCGGCCGCGGTCTCGGGCTCGGCGGTGATCACCAAGATCATCCCGATGCCCGCCGACCTGGACGAGGACGACATGGAGTCCCAGGTCGAGCTCGAGGCGGTCAACTACATTCCTTACCCCATCGAGGAAGTGAACCTCGACTTCGAGGTGCTCGGTGGCATGCCGGGCAATACCGAGATGGTGCAGGTGCTGCTGGCCGCCTCCCGCTCGGAGAACGTCGAGATGCGCGCTTCGGCGCTGGAGCTCGGCGGCCTGAGCGCGAAGGTGGTCGATGTCGAGGCGTTCGCCATCGAGAACGCCTTCGGCCTGCTGGCCAACACGCTCAACATCCCGCGCGACGGCATCGTGGCGCTGGTCGATGTCGGCGCGACGATGACCACGCTCAACATCCTGCGCAACGGTCGCAGCCTGTACTCGCGCGAGCAGGTGTTCGGCGGCAAGCAGCTCACCGACGAGGTGATGCGCCGCTACGGCCTGAGCTACGAGGAGGCGGGGCTGGCCAAGCGCCAGGGCGGCCTGCCCGAAAGCTACGAGATCGAGGTGCTCGAACCCTTCAAGGAGGCGCTGGTCCAGCAGATCAGCCGCCTGCTGCAGTTCTTCTACGCCGGCAGCGAGTTCAACCGCGTCGACCAGATCGTGCTGGCCGGCGGCTGCGCGTCGATCCCTGGCATCGCCGAGATGGTCGAGGAACAGCTCGGCGTGCAGACCGTGATCGCCAACCCGCTGGCGCAGATGACGCTGGGCTCGCGGGTCCAGGCGCACGCCCTCGCCCAGGATGCCCCGGCCCTGATGATCGCCTGCGGCCTGGCCCTGAGGAGCTTCGACTGATGGCGCGCATCAACCTACTTCCGTGGCGCGCGGAGCGCCGCAAGCAGCGCCAGAAGGAGTTCGGCGCCATGCTCGGCCTGGCTGCGCTGGCCGGGTTGCTGCTGTGGTTCCTGTTCAACATGTACTACAACGCCCAGATCTCCGGGCAGAAGGAGCGCAACCGGTTCCTGGAGCAGGAGATCGCCGAGGTCGACAAGAAGATCGTCGAGATCGAGGCGCTCGACCGCCAGCGTGCCCGCCTGCTCGCGCGCAAGGACGTGATCGAGCAGCTGCAGGCCAACCGCTCGCAGATGGTCCACCTGTTCGACTCCCTGGTGCGCACCATCCCCGACGGCGTGATCCTGACCGCGATCAAGCAGGAAGGCGAGAAGCTCACCCTGGAAGGACGTTCGCAGTCGAACTCGCGGGTGAGTACCTACATGCGCAACCTCGAGGGTTCGGGCTGGATGACCAAGCCTGACCTGTCGATCATCGAAGCGCGCGACGGCGTCGCCGGACTTCCCTACGCATTCACCCTGTCGGTGCAGCTGGCCAACCCCAACGCGCCCAAGGACGAGGACGGCGACGGCATACCCGACCCGGTGCCGCCGGTCAGTGCCGAGCCTGCCGCGGAGCCGGTGGCGGCCGCCGCTGCCGATCCGGCCATCGCAGACGAGCCCGCGGTCCAGGCCGCGCCCGCCGAAGGAGCCGCCCAGTGAGCAAGAAGAAGGTGTCGCTGCGCGAGCTCGACTTCAACAACATGGGTTCGTGGCCGCGTGAGTACAAGATCGGCTTCTGCGTGCTGCTGGCCGCCCTGATCTTCGGCCTGCTGTGGTACTCGATCACGCGTCCCAAGGGAACGGAGCTGAAGAACCTGGAGCGCACGGAAGCCGAACTGCGCACGGACTTCGAAACCAAGCAGGGGCGGGCGTCGAACCTGGAGCCGCTCAAGCAGCAGCTCGCGCAGATGGAGCAGCAGCTCCAGCAGATGCTGCGGCAGCTTCCCAGCCGCACCGAGATGCCGGCGCTGATCAACGATATCTCGCAGACCGCGCTGGCGACGGGCATCCACAACGAACTGTTCAAGCCCGGCCCCGAGGCACCCAAGGAGTTCTACGCCGAGAAGCCGATCGAGCTGAAGATGGTGGGCACCTACCACCAGTTCGGTGCGTTCGTCAGCGGCGTCGCCTCGCTGCCGCGGGTGGTGATCATGACCATGCATGACATCTCGCTGCGTCCGCGCGGCAGCAGCAGGGGTAGCGGCAGCACCAACACCAGCGTCGTGACCGGCATCGGCCCGAACTCGAGCCTCGAACTGGCCGGTACGGTCAAGACCTACCGCTACCTGGACGAGGAAGAGGCCGCGGCGCAGGAACGGGTTGCGGCGGCTGCGGGGGGAGCACACTGATGCGAATTTCGAGGAAAGTCGCCGGCGCCGCAGTCTGCATGCTGGCGCTGGCGCTCACCGGCTGCCTGCGCGGCGTGGGAACCAAGGCGGGCGACGCGCCGCCGCTGGATGAGTGGGTGGCCAACGTGAAGGCGCGCCCGGCGCCGCCGCTGGACCCGCTGCCGGTGATGCAGCAGTTCGAAACCTTCGAGTACGCCGCGCAGGACCTGCGCGACCCCTTCAGCACCGCGTTCCGCGACGACGGCAACGGCAGTGGGCCCAGGCCGGACTCCAACCGTCGCAAGCAGGTGCTCGAGGCGTTCCCGCTCGACAGCCTGGACATGGTCGGTACCTTGCATACCGGCGCGTCCATGGTTGCGCTGGTGATGGCGCCGGACAAGGTGACCTACCGCGTGTCGCCCGGCGTCTACATGGGCCAGAACGACGGCAGGGTGACCAGCGTTCAGGAAGATCGAATCGATCTCGTCGAACTCGTGCCCGATGGCGCTGGCGGCTGGCTGGAACGGCCGGCTTCGGTTGCGCTCGAAGACAATTGATCAGGGGAAGTCAAAGATGACCACAGTGCGTAATCGGCAGCCTGCCCGGCGAGCCATCCCCGTCAAGGCCCTCGCGATCGGCCTTTGCGCGGGCCTCCTGTCCGCCTCGGCCGCAGCCGGCGCGCCGCAGCTGCCTTTCCATGCGCCGGGGATGCTGGCCATGGCGCAAGCAGCCGCCATCGACCCCGCCAAGCAGGTGCCGGGCGTGGTCTCGGTGTCGGCCGTGGACTTCAAGCGCGGCGATGGCGGGGCGGGCAAGCTGATCCTGCGGTTCGACGGCGAGGGCGCGAGCCCCGACCTGCGCACCCAGGGTTCGAACATCGTCGTCAACATCGGCAACGCCTCTCTGCCGGCTTCGCTGCAGCGGCCGCTGAACGTCAGCGACTTCGCCACGCCGGTGCAGCGCATCGACGCGCGGCAGGGTGGGGAAGGGGCCCAGCTGGTGCTCAGCGCGCAGGGGAACTTCGAGTCGATGGCCTACCAGACCGGTCGCGACTACGTCGTCGAGATCGTGCCGCGCGCGGCGGCGTCCGACCGGGCAGTCGGCGCCAGCAGCCCGTCCGCGGTGACCGCGGCGGCGCAGGGTTCGGCAGCCCGCAGCTACAGCGGCCGCCCGGTGACCTTCAACTTCCAGGACGTGCCGGTGCGCACCGTCCTGCAGCTGATCGCCGAGGAGTCCAACCTCAACATCGTCGCCAGCGACACGGTCACCGGCAACGTCACCCTGCGCCTGATCAACGTGCCGTGGGACCAGGCGCTCGACATCGTCCTGCAGGCGCGCCAGCTCGACCAGCGCCGCAGCGGCAACGTGGTGTGGGTGGCGCCGCAGGCGGAGATCGCCGCGTTCGAGAAGGCCAAGGAGGATGCGCGCCTCGAGCTCGAGGAGCGCGCCGAGATGGTCACCCAGTACATCCCGATCAGCTACGGCAACGCCGAGGACATCGCCAAGCTGCTGACCGAGGAAAGCAAGAACAGCATGGGTGGCGGCCAGGGTGGCGGCAGCCAGGGGCAGCAGGAGAGCCGCGGATTCCTGTCGCGGCGCGGCAGCCTGAGCTTCGACCGTCGTACCAACACCCTGCTGGTCATCGACATCCCGCAGCGCGTGAACGAGATCCAGCGGCTGGTGACGATGCTCGACAAGCCGGTCGACCAGGTGGTCATCGAGGCGCGGATCGTGATCGCCAACGAGTCGTTCGCGCGCGACCTGGGCGCGAGATTCGGCGTGTACGGTGCGAAGGACCGGGTGATTACGTCCGGCAGCATCGATGCCAACCAGTCCTATATTTCTTCCTCCAACGCGTTCGCACGCGATCCGGACGATGCTCCGTTCCCGTCGTTCACCAATCCACTCAATTTCTCGGGGGCCGCCGGAACTGGTGCCGGTTCGCTCGCGCTGACCATTCTCGGCAACTACGTGAACTGGGATCTGGAAATCTCCGCGCTCCAGGAGGAAGGCCGGGGCGAGGTGGTGTCCAACCCGCGCATCGTCACCAGCAACCAGAAGGAAGCGGTGATCCGGCAGGGTCAGGAAATCGGCTATCTCACCGTGACCGGTGGCCAGAGCAACTCGATCCCCACCGTGGAATTCAAGGACGTGTTGCTGGAACTGAAGGTCACCCCGACCATCACCAACGACGGCCGCGTCTTCCTGAACATGGCGCTCAAGAAGGATGAAGTGAACCGCTTCATCAACATCCAGGACATCGGTTCGGTGCCGGAGATCAACAAGCGCGAGATCACCACCGCCGTGCTGGTCGAGGATGGCCAGACGGTCTCGATCGGCGGCGTCTACGAGTTCCGCGATCGCAGCGACCTGAGCAAGGTCCCGTTCCTGGGCGACTTGCCGATCCTCGGCAACCTGTTCAAGAAGCGCGGCCGCGACCGCGAGAAGGCCGAGCTGCTGATCTTCGTAACACCCAAGGTGCTGCGTGTCGCGCAACGCGTGAACTGAACCACGGCATCAAGACGAACGGGGCCACGAGGCCCCGTTCTCTTGTGCAGACCGCGCGTCGCGGTGCGTGACGACTGGACCAGTGGAACCCTGAGTCATGCGGCGCTCGCGAACGCCTGTTGACCGCATTGGCGGCCGATGACCACCCTGCCGTCGATGACGCGTCCGGCCCGGCCAGGACAGGCGCGATTCGCCTTGGCGGGTGCCGTCGACGACATGACGCACGTTCCGCCTGGAGCAGGTGCTGCTGACCGCGGTCAGGAAGTCGGCTGATCATGCACCCATGGTTCGCGGGCGATCGCTGCGGCAACTTGCCCCGATCTGGGAGCGACAGGCGGGGGGCGGTTGCGTCAATGCTTGGTGACCGTGAATGTTGCCTAGCCCGCTCCGGGATTGCGCCGGCCTGGGGAGCCCACCGTCATACTGATATGGAACAGACCACCGGGCCCGCGGGCCCCGTCGTCGTTTGACGCGGGGCTGGTCCGGCCTGGACGTGCCCTCCGGCACTGAACCTCCACACCTCCATCTGGTCCAATGGCACCCGACCAGGCAGCCCCGGGCACTCCATGGATACCGCGCGTGACGACACCCCACGCCTGCACGCGGCCTTCTCCGCGCTGCGGGACGAGCTGGCGAGCGGCATCCTGGGCCAGGCCGCCCTGGTCGAGCGACTGCTGATCGCCCTGCTGGCCGACGGCCACCTGCTGGTGGAAGGCGCGCCCGGGCTGGCCAAGACCACGGCGGTCCGTGCGCTGGCGTCACGGATCGAGGGCGACTTCGCCCGCGTCCAGTTCACTCCCGACCTGCTGCCTGCCGACCTGACCGGCACCGAGATCTGGCGCCCCCAGGAGTCGCGCTTCGAATTCGTGCCCGGGCCGATCTTCCATTCGCTGCTGCTCGCAGACGAGATCAATCGCGCGCCGGCCAAGGTGCAGTCGGCGCTGCTGGAGGCGATGGGCGAGCGGCAGGTGACAGTGGGCCGCCAGACCTACGCGCTGCCGGCGTTGTTCCTGGTGATGGCGACCCAGAACCCGATCGAACAGGAAGGCACGTTCCCGCTGCCCGAGGCGCAGCTCGACCGCTTCCTGATGCATGTGCGCATCGGTTATCCGGAGGCCGGGACGGAAGCCGCCATCCTGCAGCTGGCACGCGCGCGGGCGCGCGAAGGCCTGCGCGGGGAAAGCCACGAGCCGGCGCGGATGCCGCAGGCGGATGTGTTCGCAGCGCGTGCCGCGGTGCTGGACCTGCACCTGGCGCCCGCCGTGGAGCGCTACCTGGTGGAGCTGGTGCTGGCCTCACGCAACCCCGGCCGCTACGACGAAGGACTGGCGCGCCGCATCGCCTGGGGTGCCAGCCCGCGAGGTTCGATCGCGCTGGAGCGGTGCGCGCGGGCGCGCGCCTGGCTGGCGGGGCGCGACTTCGTGACCCCCGACGACGTGCGCGACGTAGCGCCCGATGTGCTGCGGCACCGCGTGCTGCCGAGCTACGAAGCCACGGCGGAGGGCTGGGACGGTGATCGCCTGGTGGCCGACCTGCTCGACCGCGTCCCGCTGCCCTGAGCGGGACATTGCACGCAGGGCTTCCGCGATGTCCGCACCCCCACCCGCCCGCGCAGATCCGCCCGGGACCGCTGTACCCGGCGTCGTGCCGACGCTGGCCGAGCTGGTTGCACTG
>JAEXLY010000150.1 GCA_023444765.1 Pseudomonadota bacterium
CGTCGGCGACGTGGCGCGCACGCTGTCCGACGCGCTGGCGGCGCTGGACGCCTTGCCCGGCTCGCGCCTGCTGCGCGCTTCGCGCGTGTACCGGACGCCGGCCTGGGGCCGGTCCGACCAGCCCGACTTCCTCAATGCCGCCGCGACGCTGGAAACCGCGCTGACCGCGCGCGAACTTCTCGATGCGTTGCTCGCCATCGAGCAGCGCCTGGGACGCGACCGCAGCGCCGGCGACGCGGCGAAGTGGGGGCCGCGCACCCTCGATCTGGACCTGCTGCTGTACGGCCGGGCGATCATCGACGAGCCCGGCCTGCGCGTGCCGCACCCGCATCTGCACGAGCGCGCCTTCGCGCTGGTGCCGCTGGCCGAGATCGCCGCCGATGCGATGATCCCGGGGCGCGGCAGCGTCGGCGCGGCGCTCGCGGCATTGGATGCGGCCGGCATCGAGGCGATACCCTAGGCGCATGAACACATCCGACAAGCCACTCACCGTCCCCGGACTGGCCGACGCACGCCGTGAGGGCCGTCGCCTGGCCATGCTGACCGCGTACGACGCCGCCTTCGCGCGCGTTTTCGACGCCAACGGCGCCGACCTGATCCTGGTCGGAGATTCGCTGGGGATGGTGGTGCAGGGGCATGACTCCACGCTGCCGGTCAGCGTCGAGGACATCGCCTACCACGTGCGCGCGGTCGCACGCGGCCTGCGTCGCGCCCTGCTGGTCGCCGACCTGCCTTTCCAGGCCGACGCCACCCCCGAGCGGGCGCTGGACGCCTCGACCAAGCTGCTGCAGGCCGGCGCGGCCATGGTCAAGCTCGAAGGGGCGGGGCCGCACAAGCTCGCGGCCATCCGCTTCCTGGCCGCGCGCGAGATCCCGGTGTCCGCGCACCTGGGCCTGACGCCGCAATCGGTCCTGCGTTTCGGTGGCTACAGGGGGCAGGGCCGGGAGGCGGCCGCCGCGGCCCAGCTGCGCGCCGACGCGCTCGCGGTCGCCGAAGCCGGGGCCGCGCTGCTCGTCCTCGAGTGCGTACCCTCGACGCTTGCCGCCGAGATCACCGCCGCCTCGCCGATCCCCACCATCGGCATCGGCGCCGGCCCCCATTGCGACGGACAGGTGCTGGTGCAGCACGACATGCTTGGACTGGATACCGGGCACCGCAGGCCGAAGTTCGTGAAGGATTTCCTGGCCGAGGGCGGTTCGGTGGCCGGCGCGGTGCGTGCCTATGTGGAGGCCGTGCGCGATGGCAGCTTCCCCGGTCCCGAACACGCCTACTGAGCCTGCCATGATCGAGATCGTCACCGACCTGGCCGATCTGCGTGCCAAGGTCGCGGGCTGGAAGCGCGAGGGCCTGCGCGTCGGGTTCGTCCCCACCATGGGCAACCTCCATGCCGGGCACTTCTCGCTGGTGGAGCTTGTCCGCCGGCACGCCGACCGCGTGGTCGCCAGCGTATTCGTCAATCCCACCCAGTTCGGTCCCGGCGAGGACTTCGCGCGTTACCCGCGCACGCCCGAGCACGATGCACGTGGGCTCGCCGATGCCGGCTGCCATCTGCTGTGGATGCCCTCGGTGGAGACGATGTATCCCCATGGCACCGGGGGCGCGGTGCGCATGCGCGTGCCCGGGGTCACCGACGTGCTCGAGGGCGCGCATCGCCCCGGCCATTTCGACGGCGTGGCCACCGTGGTCACGCGGCTGTTCAACCAGGTGCAGCCGGACGTGGCCGCGTTCGGCCGCAAGGATTACCAGCAGCTGGCGGTGATCCGCTACCTGGCGCGCGACCTGGCTTTTCCGATCGAACTGGTCGCGGGTCAGACCATGCGCGAGCCCGACGGCCTGGCCATGAGTTCGCGCAACCAGTATCTCGATGGCGCCGCGCGCGCGGCCGCGCCGGAGATCCACCGCACCCTGCTGGCGATGCGTGACGCGGTGCGCGCAGGCGCGTCGTCGGCGACGGTTGATGCGGATGCCTCGGCCCGGCTGCGCCAGCACGGTTTCGACGTCGACTATGCGGTCGTGCGTCGCGACGACCTGGGCGAACCCGCGGCGCTGCCGACCGGGAACCTGGTGGCGCTGATCGCCGCCCGCATCGGCACGACGCGGCTGATCGACAACCTGGAGTTCGACGCCACCGGCTGAGCGGCGCCGAAGCAGAAGATCGGCGCGAGGCGCCTGGCGGGCCCGGCGCGCAGCGCGGCGGCGGGTACCGGCTGACGCCGCCGTGCCTGGCGTCGCGACGAAGCCCGCGCCTTCGCGCGCCGTCGCGTCCTGATCCCCTCGACTGTCCGCATCCTTAGTGGATGCCGCACGCGCGAAGCGCCGGGCGATTCCCGCACTCCCCGTGGAGCGCACGATCGCGCTGGCGGCTTGCTCGCACCTCGACGGCACGGCGAACGTCGCCAGTCTTCGACGCCTCCGCAATCGTCCCTATACTGCGCCGTTCCCGCGCAGGCACGGCCTGCGCATGGTTGCAGTTGAATCTGCTTCGTCCCCCGTCCACGTAACAGGCAGGCCCGTCCATGTCGGATTTCGCGACCCTCCGTACCCACGCACAACGCCTCGCTTCGACCTCTGTCGCTTCGCTGGCCGCGGATCCGGCGCGCGCCAGTTCGCTGTCGCTGCGCGTGGGACCGCTCTACGCCAACTTCGCGCGCCAGCGTTACGACGCGCAGGCGCTCGACGCGCTGTTCGCACTCGGCCGGGAAGCCGACCTCGCCGGCGCCATGCGGCGCCTGCTGGACGGCGCGACGGTGAATCCCACCGAGGGGCGCGCCGCGCTGCACACCGCGCTGCGCGGCGATACTTCGTCCGCCCAGGTCGCGCGCGAATGTGCGGGGCTGGCGCGCGAGGCCCGTGCGCGCATGGCGTCGCTCGTCGAGGCGCTGGTGGCCAGCGATGTCACCGACATCGTCAGCGTGGGCATCGGCGGCTCCGACCTCGGGCCGCGCCTGGTGGCCGACGCGCTCGCCCTGCCTGGCGCGCGGTTCCGCGTGCACTTCCTGTCCAATGTCGACGGCAATGCCGCGAAGCGCGTACTCGCCGGGCTGGACCCGGCACGGACCGCGGCGATCCTGATCTCCAAGACGTTCAGCACCCAGGAAACCCTGCTCAACGGCCGCATCGTGCGCGACTGGCTGGGGGACGACAGCCGCGTGTACGGCGTCAGCGCCAACGTCGAGCGCGCGGCCGCCTTCGGCATCGCGCCGGGGCGCATCCTGCCGATGTGGGACTGGGTGGGCGGCCGCTATTCGCTGTGGTCCGCGGTGGGGTTGCCGATCGCGCTCGCCATCGGCATGGACCGTTTCGAACAGCTGCTCGCCGGCGCGGCCGGGCTGGACGCACACGCACGCGATGCCGCGCCACGCGAGAACCTCGCGGTCTGGCATGCGCTCACCGCGCTGTGGAATCGCAACGCACTGGGCCTGGCCACGCAGGCCGTGCTGCCCTACGACGAACGCCTGAAGCTGCTGCCCAACTACCTGCAGCAACTGGTGATGGAGAGCCTGGGCAAGTCGACGCGGCTGGATGGCGCGCCGGTCGAAGTCGATACCGTGCCGGTATGGTGGGGCGGTCCCGGCACCGACACCCAGCACAGCTTCTTCCAGGCCCTGCACCAGGGCACCCAGGTCGTGCCCGCGGACTTCATCGGCGTGGTCCGCAGCGAGGACGGCCATGCGGACAACCACCGTGCGCTGCTGGCCAATCTGCTGGCGCAGACCGAAGCGCTGGCCAACGGCCAGGCCAGCGACGACCCGCACCGCGCCTACGCCGGCAACCGCCCGAGCACGATGATCCTGCTCGACGCGCTCACCCCGCAATCGCTGGGCGCCTTGATCGCGCTGTACGAGCACAGCGTCTACCTGCAGTCGGTGGCCTGGGGGATCAATGCCTTCGACCAGTTCGGCGTGGAGCTGGGGAAACAGCTCGCCAGCCGGCTGTTGCCGGCGCTGGAAGGCCAGGGCGAGGCGGACGATCCGGTGACGCGCGCATTGCTCGAGGAAATCGCGTCCCGCGCAGCCTGAGTCGCGCCCGGACGGCTGTCGCGCAACCGGATTCGCGGTGCGGGGCGTCGCAGGCCCATGCCGGGTGCCGGGTCAGTCCGCCGGTGGCGGCCCCGCTGGCTGCCCGGCTCCGTGGCGTCGCAATGCCCACTCGACGTGCTCGCGCACGACCGGATCCTCGCTCGCGCGGCGCGCGTGCAGGGCCGCGAGGACCTCGCCTGTCGGAGGTGCGTTGCCCAGGGCCACGGCGATGTTGCGCAGCCAGCGCACGTAGCCGCTGCGGCGGATCGCCGAACCCTCGGTGCGCTGCAGGAACTCCGCTTCTGTCCACGCGAACAGCTCGGCGAGCGATGCTTCGTCGAGCCGGTTGCGCGCGCGGAAGTCGGGTTCGTCCGTGCGCCGGGCGAACTTGTTCCAGGGACATACCAGCTGGCAGTCGTCGCAGCCGAAGATGCGGTTTCCGATCAGCGGGCGCATCGCTTCGTCGATGCTGCCTTCGTGCTCGATGGTGAGGTAGGAGATGCAGCGGCGCGCATCCAGCCGGTACGGCGCGGTGATCGCCTGCGTCGGGCAGATATCGATGCAGCGCATGCAGGTGCCGCAGTGCGCGCTGGCCGGCGGATCGATGGGCAGCGGCAGGTCGACGTAGATCTCGCCTAGGAAGAACCACGAACCACCGTCGCGGTCGATCAGGCAGGTGTGCTTGCCGATCCAGCCCATGCCGGCATTGCGCGCGAGCGCGCGCTCGAGCACCGGCGCCGAGTCGACGAAGACGCGATGGCCGAACGGGCCGATCTCCTGCGCGATGCGGTCGGCCAGCTTCTGCAGCCGGTTGCGCATCAGCTTGTGGTAGTCGCGTCCCAGGGCATAGCGCGCGACATAGGCGCGTTCGCCGTCGTCCAGCGTCCGCCAGGCCGTCTCCGGATCCTGGCCGTAGTCCAGCCCCACCGTCACCACGCGGAGCGTACCCGGCACCAGTTCCTGCGGTCGCGAACGCTTGTCGCCGTGCCGCGCCATCCAGTCCATGCTGCCGTACAGGCCCTGGGCGAGCCAGTCGCGCAGGTGGGCCTCGTCCTCGCCCAGTTCCACCCCGGCCACGCCGCAGCGCTGGAAACCCGCTTCGCGTGCCAGGCTTTTGATGCGCAGGGCGAGGGCGACGGGATCCGCGCCACCGGGATGCAGCGGCAGGGCGGGGAGGGTGGCGGGATCGGACACGGCGCAAGTATAGAATCCGCGCGATGGACGCCGATCCCGCAACACGCGGCACGCCGCTTTACGACACGGCCGCGCTCCGCGCCGTGGAGGCGCGCGCGGCACGGCACACCGGCGATGCCTTCACCCTGATGGCGCGCGCCGGGCTGGCGGCCTGGCGCGAAGTGCTGGCGCGCTGGCCCGATGCGCAGCGCATCGTCGTGGCCTGCGGGCCGGGCAACAACGGCGGCGACGGCTACGAACTGGCGCGCCACGCGCAGCAGTCGGGACGGACGGTGCGGGTGCTCCGGCTCGATGCGCATGCGCCACGCACGCCGCTGGCGCAGCGCGCCTGCGCCGGGTTCCTGGAGGCCGGCGGCCAGGTCTCGGATCCCGCGGGTGGACTGGGCGGTGCGGACCTCATCGTCGATGCGCTGTTCGGCATCGGTCTGGCGCGCGCGCCAGACGCCGACGCCTCCGCGGTCATCGAGGCGATCAATGCCGCCCCTGTGCCGGTGCTGTCGCTGGACACGCCCAGCGGCCTGGATGCGGACACCGGCAGTGCGCCCGGCGCGGCGGTGGAGGCCACGCATACGCTGCAGTTGCTCGGCGCCCATCCGGGATTGTGCACCGGCATCGCGCCGCGCTGTACCGGCAGCCTGTCACTGGACATGCTTGAGGCCGGGCGGTTGCTGGAAGACGCGTCCGTGGCCGCCTGGCGCCTGTCGGCCGACGACCTGCGCGGCTGGCTCGCGCCGCGCCGGCGCGATGCGCACAAGGGCGATAGTGGCCATGTGCTGTGCGTGGGGGGCGAGATCGGGACGGGTGGTGCGGTCATGCTCGCCGCGGAGGCGGCGCTCCGCTGCGGCGCCGGCCTGGTCAGCGTGGCCACGCGCCAGGAGCACGTGGCGGCAATGCTGGCGCGTCGGCCGGAGGTGATGGCGCGGGGCGTGGATTCGTCTGCGGTGCTGGAGGCGATGCTGGCGCGCGCGCACGTGATCGCCCTGGGGCCGGGGCTGGGGCAGGGCGACTGGGGACAGGCGCTGTACCGGCAGGTGCTTGCCAGCGGCCGCCGCACGCTGCTGGACGCCGATGCCCTGAACCTGCTCGCGCGCGACACGCGCACCCTCCCGGCGGACAGCGTGCTGACCCCGCACCCGGGCGAGGCAGCGCGCCTGCTCGGGGTGAGCGTGGCGGAGGTGCAGGGCAACCGCTACGCGGCGGCGCGGCTGCTGGCAGAGATGCATGGCTGCGTGGTGGTACTCAAGGGCGCGGGCAGCCTGGTGGCCGCGCCGGGCCAGGTGCCGCGGGTGATCGCGGCCGGCAATCCGGGCATGGCCGTGGGCGGCATGGGCGATGTGCTCGGCGGCTGCATCGCCGCGTTGTGGACGCAGGGGCTCGCGCCGTTCGATGCGGCCTGCTGCGGGACGCTCCTGCACGCAGTGGCGGGCGACGCCGCGGCCGGCGATGGCGAACGTGGCCTGCTGCCGGGCGACCTGCTCGATGCGCTGCGCCACGGGGTCAATCCGGGGGCAGCGCCATGACCCGGCTGCCGCTGCAGGACGAGGCGGCGACCGCGGCGCTGGCCCGCCAGCTGGCCGCCGCTGCCCCGGTCCCCGCCGTGGTGTACCTGCATGGCGACCTCGGCAGCGGAAAATCCACCCTGGCCCGGGCCTGGTTGCGAGCGCTTGGCGTCGCCGGTACCGTGCGCAGCCCCACCTACACGCTGGTCGAACGCTATCCCCTGGCGTCCGGCGGCGAGGCCCTGCACCTGGATCTGTACCGGATCGGCGCGCCGGGCGAGCTGGAGTACCTGGGCCTGGACGATGCGGGGGCCGCGCTGTGGCTGGTGGAATGGCCCGAGCGCGGGACCGGCGCCCTGCCGTCTGCCGACCTCCACGTCCAGCTGGATGTCGCCGGCACCGGCCGGCTTGCCCGCCTCCACGCCGGCAGCGACGCGGGCCAGGCCTGGCTGCATCGGGTCCTCCACCCGGGCGATTTGCGGCCGATACCTGAACCGGACCCATAGGAAGCGGCGGCAGGTTGCCGTTTTGAAAGGAAAACTGCGTTGCAAATCCGTATCAACGGTGATTGACTACGGTCCATGCGCACGCGGGGAATCAATGTCCAACAGATCGTGCTGGCTGCCGCCCTGCTGGCGGCTCTGGTCTGGAACCTCGCGCATGCGGCGGAAATCCGCGCCGTCGACCTCCATTCCGGCCCCACTGGCACCCGCGCCGAGCTGCAGGTGGACCGGGAGGCCGAGTACAGGCTGATTTCCCTGGCCAATCCCGACCGCCTGGTCGTCGACCTTCCGGCCAGCCGCGCCGTTGGCAAGCTCGCGCTTCCGGTACCCGCCGGCGTGGTGAAGACCATCCGCAGCGGCCAGCCCGAGCCGGGTACGCTGCGGATCGTGTTCGACCTGGCCGAGCCGGTGGCCGCGCTCAAGCCGCGTTACGAGTCCGGCCCCGGCGGTACCCGGCTGGTGATCGAATGGCCGGGAGACGGCCATGCCGATCCCATCGCCCGGATCGCGGCGGCCTCGGCCGCGACCGTGGTGCCGAGCACAGCAGTCGCCCCGCGGGCCGATGCCGCGGCGCCTGCCCCGGCCGCGGGCGATGACCCAGCGCCGGATCCGGCCGCCGCGTCCGCCGCCGCCACCTCGCGCCTGGTGGCCGGGCTCGCTACCGCGCAACAGGCCGCGCGAGCCACGGCCCAGCCGCAAACCGATCCGGCATCGCCGCCGCAGCCGCAGTCAACGAGCGCTCCGTCGTTGCCGCGTGCGGTGCCGTCCACTCCACCGGGTGCTGCCGCGGACACCACCGCGGCGGTCGTCAGCTCCACCCCCGCGCCACCGCCGGGCATCGCCGCCGGCGGCCGACCGCTGGTGATCGCCATCGACGCCGGGCACGGCGGCCAGGACCCCGGTGCGATCGGCCCGACCGGCAAGCGCGAGAAGGACATCACCCTGGCGATCGCACGCGAGCTGGCACGGCAGGTCAATGCCACGCCGGGCCTGCGCGCGCACCTGGTCCGCGACCGCGACGTGTTCATCCCCTTGAACAATCGCGCCCGCATCGCGCGCCAGGCGGGCGCCGACATGTTCATCTCGATCCATGCCGATGCGGCCGAGAACCGCAACGCAAAGGGATCGTCGGTCTATGTGCTGTCGCTGCGGGGGGCGTCGGCGCAGCGCGCGCGCTGGCTGGCCGACAAGGAGAACGCGGCCGACCTGATCGGCGGCGTGCGCGCCTCCACCAACGACAGCGTGCTGACCAGCGTGCTGCTCGACCTGACCCAGAGCGGGCAGATGAAGGCGTCGGAGGATGCAGGCAACCACATCCTGGCCGGCCTCAAGCGCATCGGCAACAACCACAAGCCGCACATCGAGCGGGCGAACTTCGCGGTGCTGCGCACCTCCGACATGCCGGCGATGCTGGTGGAAACCGCATTCCTCTCCAATCCGGAGGAGGAAAAGCGGCTGATCGACCCGAAGTTCCAGGGCACCGTCGCACGCGCGATCCTCGACGGCGTGCACACCTACTTCTCCAGCCAGCCGCCCCCGGGCACGCTCTACGCCGCGCGTGCGGCTGGCCAGGTGGCGAGCGCCGGCGGCAGCCCGTAGCGCGGGCGCGCGGCGTCGGCCGGCGTCGCGACCTGCGCGCCGACACGGCAACAGTTCTCCCGGCGCCGCGACCGGGCAGTGCACCGCTATCATGCGCGGGTGCCCATCCAGCAACTGCCCGATACCCTGATCAACCAGATCGCCGCAGGCGAGGTCGTCGAACGACCGGCCTCGGTGGTCAAGGAACTGGTCGAGAACGCGCTCGATGCGGGCGCGACCCGCATCGACCTCGAACTCGAGGAAGGGGGCGTGCGCCTGATCCGCGTCCGCGACGATGGCGGCGGCATGCCGCCGGAGGAACTGCCGCTTGCGGTGTCCCGCCACGCCACCAGCAAGATCGCCAGCCTCGACGACCTGGAGTCCGTCGCCACGCTGGGCTTCCGCGGCGAAGCGCTGCCGTCGATCGCCTCGGTGAGCCGCCTGCGGCTGGCCACGCGGCGGCCTGCCGACGCTCACGGCGCGGAGCTGGCGGTCGAGGGTGGCCGGGTGGGCGAAGTGGCGCCGCGCCAGCATCCTCCGGGCACCACCGTCGAGGTGCGCGACCTGTTCTACAACGTGCCGGCGCGGCGCAAGTTCCTGCGTGCCGAGCGCACCGAACTCGGACACATCGAGGAGTGGCTGCGTTCGCTGGCGCTGGCGCGCCCGGACGTGGAGTTGCGCGTCTCGCACAACGGCAAGGCATCGCGACGCTATCGCGCGTTCGACCGCTCCGGTGGCGCGCTGTTCACCGGCGAACGGCTGCTCGAGACGCTGGGCGAGGAATTCGCGAAACACGCGCTGCGCATCGAGCACGAAGCTGCGGGCCTGCGCCTGCATGGCTGGATCGCGCAGCCGGCCTATTCGCGCGCCAGCGCCGATCAGCAGTACCTCTACGTCAACGGACGCCCGGTGCGCGACCGCAGCGTGGCGCATGCGGTGAAGCAGGCCTTCGCCGACGTGATGTACCACGGCCGGCAGCCTGCCTATGTGCTGTTCCTCGAGCTCGACCCCACGCGGGTCGACGTCAACGTGCATCCGGCCAAGCACGAGGTGCGCTTCCGCGACGCGCGGCTGATCCACGACTTCGTCTATCGCACGCTGCACGATGCGCTCGCCGGCACGCGGGCCGGGCTGGCCGCGTCCGCGCTGCCTGGCGCGGTTGCGGAGCCCGATCGCCCGGGAGCCGGCGGGCCGGCCTGGCCGGGACCCGCCGATGCGCCGCAGCGGCCTTCGTGGGCCACGCCACAGGTACCGATGACGTTGCAGGTGGACGAGGCCCGCGCGGCCTATGCCGCCCTGTACGCGTCCACGCCGACCGACGCTGTGTCCGGTCGGCCGACGCTGCCGCGCGCGGACGAAGCCGCGGGCGTGCCGCCCCTGGGCTATGCCCTGGCGCAGCTCCACGGTATCTACATCCTCAGCGAAACGGCCGACGGGCTGATCGTGGTGGACATGCATGCCGCCCACGAGCGCATCGGCTACGAGCGGCTCAAGGCCGCGCACGACAGCGAGGGACTTCGCACCCAGCCGCTGCTGGTGCCGCAGACGATCGCCGTTTCCGAACGCGAGGCCGATGTCGCCGAACACGAAGGCGAAACCCTGGCCGAACTGGGTTTCGAGGTCTCCCGTGCCGGTCCGCAAAGCCTGCTGCTGCGCAGCGTGCCGGCGTTGCTGGCCGACGGCGATAGCGAGGCGCTGCTGCGCGACGTGCTGGCCGACCTGCGCGAACGCGGCGAGAGCCTGCGCGTGCGCGGCGCGCGCGACGAGCTGCTGTCCACCATGGCCTGCCATGGCGCGGTGCGCGCGAACCGGCGCCTGACCCTTCCCGAAATGAATGCGCTGCTGCGGCAGATGGAAGCCACCGAGCGCTCGGGACAGTGCAATCACGGACGCCCGACCTGGGCGCATTTCCGTCTGGGCGAGATCGATCGGTGGTTCCTGAGGGGAAGATGATGGGGAAGGGGATGGCGAGCGTGATGGGCTTGGGGAGTGCTGGCGTCGCGGGCCTGGGTGTCGCGATGCTGCTCGCCGGGTGCGGCGGCGGCACCGGCGGTACCGCGATGCAGGAGGGAGGCGGGCAGGCCAACGTCGATCCTGCCTTCATCGCCGAGAACGAAGCCTGGCGTGCAGGGCGCCGTGCGGACCTGCTCGAACCCGACGGCTGGGCGAGCCTGGTCGGTCTGCACTGGATCGAACTCCCCGCCCATTACGTGGGCAGCGGTGCCACCAACGGCATCCGGCTGGCGAAGGGCCCCGAGAAGCTCGGCCTGTTGCAGCAGCAGGCCGGCAAGGTGTGGCTTACCCCGGAGGCCGAGGTGGCGCTGACGGTGGCGGACGAGCCGGTCAAGGGCCGGATCGAACTGCTGCCCGAGGGCTCAGCGGTGCCCACCCTGGTCGCTTTCGACGAGGGCAAGGGACAGCTGTCGCTGGTCGAGCGCGGCGGACGCAAGGCCCTGCGGGTCCGGCACGCCGAGGCGGACACGCTGACCCGTCTCGGGCCGTTGGACTACTGGCCGGCCGATCCGGCCTGGCGCATCCAGGCGCGCTTCATCGCGCACCCGCCGGGCAAGACCATCCCCATCATGGACATCACCAGCCAGCAGGCGCCGCAGCCCAATCCCGGCATCGTGGAGTTCGAGCACGGCGGCGCGAGCTATCGGCTCGAGGCGCTGGAGGGCGGTGAAGGCGGCCTGTTCCTGGTGTTCGCCGACCGCACCAGCGGGCACGAGAGCTACGGCGCGGGACGCTATCTCTACACGGCTGCCCCTTCCGCCGACGGCAGCGTGGCGATCGACTTCAACCGCGCCTACAACCCGCCCTGCGTGTTCACCGATTTCGCCACCTGCCCGCTGCCGCCCCCGGAGAACCGGCTCGACCTGGCCGTCACCGCCGGCGAGAAGAAATACAGCCGGCCCTGAGTATCGCGCCCACGGCGGCGTGTGCGTTCGGCCGTATGCTGCGTCTTGCGGTGGGCCCGGACAGTTCCGGCAGCAACCCCGGCGCCGCGCGCCCGTCACATGTCCACATGCCGCTGCGTCCATCATGGCGCTGGCCCCACTTCGAAAGGACACACGATGCGATACCGCTGGAATGCCCTCCGTCTGATCCGCCCCGGTCTGGCGCTCGCCGCGCTCGTGGCATTCGCCGGCGCCGCGCAGGCCGACATGGCGCGCGAGAAGGCGCCCGTGCCGCTGTTGTGGAAGGTCTCGGACCACGACAGCTCGCTGTACCTGCTCGGATCGTTCCACCTGCTCAAGCCGGACGACTACCCGCTCTCGCGCGATGTCGATGCTGCGCTGGCCGATGCGGAGAAGGTGGTGTTCGAGCTTCCGCCCGAAGAGCTCGGATCACCGACGCTGGGGATGCAGATGAGGCAGGCGGCGATGCGCACCGACGGCACCATGCTGGACAGCGAACTGCCGGACGACACCCGTCGGGCACTGGCCGCTTGGCTCGATGCCAACGCCGCGGAGTTGCAGCAGATGCAGCTGCCGCCCCAGGCGATGCAGATGTTCGAACCCTGGTTCGTCGGATTGATGGTCACCGTCACCGAGATGCGCAAGGCCGGCCTCGACCCCGCGCTGGGTCTCGACGCGCACCTGGCGAAGAAGGCCGGCGAAGCCGGCAAGGCGACCGCGGGGCTGGAAACCGGCGCCGAACAGGTCGCCTTCCTCGACGGAATGGATCGCGCGGAGCAACTACAGTTTCTGCAGAAATCACTCGAAGGCGCCGCCGAGGGACGGGCCGAGATCGACAGGTTGCACGCGGCATGGCGCGGTGGCGACGCCGATGCGCTATGGGACGGGATGGCCGCCGAGATGCGTCGCGAGTTCCCGGACCTGTACCGGCGCATCAACGTCGAGCGCAACTACGCCTGGGTGCCGAAGCTGGAGGCCAAGCTGCGCGATCCCGCCGGCGACGACGTGCTGGTGGTGGTCGGCGCGCTGCACCTGCTGGGCGAGGACGGCGTGGTCGAAAAGCTGCGCGCGAAGGGCTACGAGGTCGAGCGGGTCTGCTCGGCCTGCGCCGGCAGGTAACTCAGGCCGCGCCCGGCTCTTCCTGCGTGCCGGGCGCGGGTTCCATCACGATGCAGTCCACCGGGCACGCCGGCACGCACAGCTCGCAGCCCGTGCACAGCGGCGGAACCACCGTGTGCATCAGCTTGCTGGCCCCGACGATCGCGTCCACCGGGCAGGCCTGGATGCACTTCGTGCAGCCGATGCAGTCGGCCTCGACGATGACCGCGACCCTCGGCGGCTGCTGCAGTCCGCGGCTGCGGTCGTAGGGACGCGCGGGCCGGCCCAGCAACCTCGCCAGCGCGAGCGCACCGCTGTCTCCGCCGGGCGGACAGCGGTCGATGTCGGCTTCGCCGCGGGCCATGGCCTCGGCGTACGGACGGCAGCCGTCGAAGCCGCACTGCCCACACTGCGTCTGCGGCAGCAGGCGGTCGAGGCGTTCGACGAGGTCGGGGCGGACGGACATCTCAGGGCAGGCGCGTGTCGGCGTACCAGCGTTCATGGGCGAGGGCGAGCATGCCACGATCCTCGCGGCTGTCGCCGTAGGCATGGATGCGCGGGTGGGACGCCAGCGTGATCCGTCGCGTGATTTCCCGCGCCTTGTGCGGGCCGATGTCGCCGTGCAGGTAGCGGCCGGTCAGGCGGCCGTCGCGGACTTCGAGCCGGTTGCAGATCAGTTCGAGCCCGTGCTTCTCGCACCAGGGGCCGAGGTAGAGATCGATCGAGCCGGATACGACCACGATGCGATGGCTTTCTGACCGGCGCCAGTCGATGCGCGCCATCATCTCCGCCCGCAGCAGGCCCGGCAGCTCGTCCTCCGCGTACGCGCGCGCCTCCGCCGACAGCGCGTCCGCATCGCGGCCCTGCAGCGCCACGCGGGTGACGCGGCCGCGAATCGAAGCCGCGCTGACCAGGCCCGCGCGACAGCCCAGCAGCCACGGCCCCACCGTCCAGCGCGCCGATGCCAGCTGCGCCGGCGTGGCGACCTTGCGCAGGAAACGCCCGTAGGTGTCGCAGCGGGTAATGGTGTGGTCGAAGTCGAACAGCGCGAGGTGCATGTCGCGATGGGTTCCGGGTTGCGCCCCGCGCGACCGGCGCCCCTGCGCGGAGATCAGCGCACCGGCATGCCGGGTTCGGCGCCCGCGTCGGCGTCCAGCAGGGCCAGCGCGCCGCCGTCGAAGCCGGCCGACAGGATCATGCCCTCGCTCAGGCCGAAGCGCATCTTGCGCGGCGCGAGATTGGCGATGAACACGACCTTGCGGCCTACGAGCGTTTCCGGCTCGCCATAGCTGGCGCGGATGCCCGAGAAGATCTGGCGCTGGCCGAGGTCGCCGGCGTCGAGTAGGAAGCGCAGCAGCTTGTCCGAGCCGTCGACGAACCCGCACTCGAGCACCTTGCCGATGCGCAGGTCGAGCTTGGCGAAATCGTCGATACCGATGTAGGCCGGCGCATCCCCAGCCGCTTGCGCGGGGGCGGCCTGCTTCGCGCCCGCCTCCTTCGCGGCAGCCTTGGCGGGCGTGGCGTCAACGGGGGCGGCGAGGGTGTCCTTGCTGGCGTCGGTCATGGCCTGGATATGCTTCGGGTCGATGCGGGTGAACAGGGGAACGTAGGACTGCAGGCCGCGGCCGTCGAGCTCGACGAAGGCGCCGGGACGCAGGCCGTCGACGCCGAGGTACTGTTCGACGCGCGCGACGATGCCCGGCAGCACCGGCTTGAGCATGCCGGCGATGTCGGCGAAGGCTTGCAGCGCGGTCGCCAGCACCAGGTGCAGGTCGGCGCGGCGCGCGGGATCCTTGGCGAGCGCCCAGGGCGCGGTCTGCGCGATGTACTCGTTGACGCTGTCGGCGGCACCCATGGCATTGCGCGCCACGGCGGCGAAGTTGCCGGCTTCGTAATCCTGCGGGGCCGCCAGGCTGGCATTGCGCACGCCTTCGCGCACGGCGCGGGCCTGTGCCTCCCAGCCCTCGCTGCTGCCTTCGGGCGTGCCGCTGGGCAGGACGTTGCCGAACTGCGTTTCCAGCAGCTTGGCGCAGCGGCTGGCGATGTTGACGAACTTGCCGACCAGGTCGCTGTTCACGCGCGCGACGAAGTCCGACAGGTTGAGGTCGACGTCGTCCACGCCGCCGGAGGACTTGGTGGCGAAGTAGTAGCGCAGCGCCTCGGGATCGAGACCGCTGTCGAGGTAGGTGCGCGCCATCACGAAGGTGCCGCGCGATTTCGACATCTTCGCGCCGTCGACGGTCAGGTAGCCGTTGACATGCAGGCGCTCGGGAAGGCGCAGGGCGTTGCCCGACAACACCGCCGGCCAGAACAGGCCGTGGAAGTTGACGATGTCCTTGCCGATGAAGTGGCGCAGTTCCGCATGGTCGCCCGGTGCGAGCAGCGCCTCGAACGCGTCCTCGTCGAAACCGGGCTTGAGGCCGCTGCGCGCGAGCGCCAGCAGGCTGGAGAAGTAGCCGATGGGCGCATCGAGCCACACGTAGAAGTACTTGCCCGGGTGCCCCGGAATCTCGAAGCCGAAGTAGGGTGCGTCGCGGGAGATGTCCCAGTCGCGCAGGCCGCCTTCGGCGTCGATCCACTCGCGCAGCTTGGCCTTGACGCCGGGGATGGCGACTTCGCCAGCAAGCCACTCGCGCAGCGTGGCGGTGAAATCGCCGACCTTGAAGAAGAAGTGTTCGGAGGCGCGCAGTTCGGGCGTCGCGCCGGAGACCACCGAGCGCGCGTTCTTCAGTTCGGTCGGCGAATAGGTCGCGCCGCAGTTCTCGCAGTTGTCGCCGTACTGGTCGTCGGTGCCGCAAACCGGGCAGCTGCCCTTCACATAGCGGTCGGGCAGGAACATCTGCCGGGCCGGATCGTAGAGCTGCTCGATCGAACGCCGGTCGATGTGGCCACCGGCCTCCAGCGCGGCGTAGAAGCGTTCGGTCAGCTCGCGGTTCTCGTCCGAGTGGGTCGAGTGGTACCAGTCGAAGTCGACGCGGAAGTCGCCGAAGTCGCGCTGCTGGCTGGCCTGGGTGATCTTGATGAAGTCCTCGGGCGCCACGCCGGCCCTCTCCGCGGCCAGCATGATCGGCGTGCCATGGGTGTCGTTGGCGCAGACGAAATGGACCTCGCCGCCGGCCAGGCGTCGCGCACGCACCCAGATATCGGCCTGGATGTAGCCGACCAGGTGGCCGATGTGCAGGTGGCCGTTGCCGTAGGGCAGGGCACTGGTGACGATGGCGGGGCGGGGCATGGCGCGGCGTTGTGCGAGGGACTGCCGATTATCGCACGGCGCCGGCAGCGCTTCGGGCGGGCAGTCCCCCAAACAAAAGGCCCGGCGCGATGGCCGGGCCCCTCGTGCAGCGCATGGCGGGCGGCTACTGCCGCAGCCAGGTCTGCGACTTGCAGATGAAGGCCACGCAGCCCGACACCTCGAGCTTGCTGCCGTCCTCGATCAGCTCCATCTTCGACTTGTACACCTTGCCCTCGTCGGGCTTGAGGATGGTGCCGCCGGCGTAGTCGTCGCCGTCGCGCTTCATGCCGCGGATGATCTCCATGCCGGTGATCGGCTTGCCCTTGCGGTCGTCCTTGCACTTGTCGCAGGCCGGATTGGGCTTGCTGGGATTCAGCAGCTCGACGATGCGGCCGCTGAACGTGCCGTTCGCGTTCTGCGTGATCTCGACGATCGACTTGGGCTTGCCCGTTTCGTCGTCGATGGTCTTCCAGAGGCCGACGGCGGGGTCGGCGGCGAGGGCGGCGTGCGGCAGAAGCGCCAGCGCCAGCAGCCACTTGTACTTCGGCATTATTTTTTCTCCGGTAGCGGCGACACCGCTGGTGCCGCCCTTATACCTCATCGCCGACGCTGTACAAGCCTCCGGCAAAGGGTGTTCAGCTGGGGTGGAAAGAGGAAGCCCGGCACGGGGCCGGGCTTCCTGGTGCTGTCGTGGACGGCGATCAGTTGCCGAACAGGTACTTCGCCTCGAGGTAGAACGCGCGACCCAGGATGTCGTAGTAGTAGTTGTTCCATGGCGTGCCGCTGGTGCCGGGATGGTTCTGGGCCTGGTTGTCGGGCATCTTGTTGGTGACGTTGTTCACCATCGCCGAGAACGTCAGGTCGTCGGAGGCGCGCCAGTTGACGCTGGCGTTGTAGGTGATGTACGGCGCCCAGGTGCCGCCCCTCTGGCCGCTCGGATGCTCGTATCCATATCCCTGCGCATAGGCGAGGTAGTTCGGGGTCGAGCCGATACGGTTGGCGTAGAGCGTCGTGGTCCAGTTGTTCTTGGCCCAGGCGACCGATGCGTCCAGTCGGGTCTTGGCATAGGAGTCGTAGATCCACATGGAGTACGGATCGCGCAGCAGGTCGACGGCCTCGGCTTCCGGGTTCGCCTGGAGCTTGTGGCGCAGCTTGTTGGTGTAGTTGCCGGCGAACGCCAGGCTACCGAAGTTCCCCACGTCCAGCATGTAGTTCAGGCTGGCCGTCACCAGTTCGAGGCTCTGCTTGGCGATGTTCACCTTCGGGGTGTAGAGCGATTCGAGCTCGCCGCTCGCGCTGCGCCTGACCCATTCGAGGATGTTGTCGCACGAGGTGATCGGAGTGCCCGCGGCGCCGGTACGGCAGTAGTACTCGCCCCGCATCAGGCCATCGGCGCTGATGGAGTCGACCTCGTTCTCGATCTGCCAGCTGTAGTAGTCGACGGCCAGCGAGAGGCTGGGAGTCGGCGACCAGACCAGGCCAGCGTTCCAGACATCGGCCTCGATCGGCTCCAGGTCCCGGTTGCCGGACGACTGTCCGAAGAACTGCTCGCTGTCCCAGCTGCATTCGTCGGTATCGCCCGGCAGGAACCCGGCTTCGCTGCAGCGGTAGTAGTCGGTCACCGAGTTGTAGTAGCCGCTCAGGCCCTGGAACGTGTCGGCCAGCGATGGCGCGCGGAACGCGGTGCCGATCTTGCCCCGCAGGAGCAGGCTCTCGAAGGGACGATACTCCACGCCGAGGCTCCACGTCGGCTTGTCCACCGTATCCCCTGCGATATCGAAGGCGTCATAACGGGCCGAGGCGGTGACCGTCAGCGGCTCGAACACCGGCATGCGCAGTTCGCTGGTCAGCGAGTAGCGGCTGCGGCGGCCTGCGCCGCTCACCGAGGTCTGGCCCCAGACGTCCGACAGCAGGGTGTCGGGATCCTCGATCAGCCGGGCGTCGGGACTGTAGTCCCAGCCCTCGTTGCCGACCTCCGCCACCACGGCGAAGCCCGCGTCGCCGCCCGGCAGCGAGAACAGCGAGGTGTTGGTCAGCTGGAAGTGCGCCAGGTTGTCCCAGGTCCGCGACTTGTTGTCGACGAAACCGGTGAACGAGGCGAAATCCTCCGGGCTGATGGGGCTGTAGAACGCCGCGTAATCAGGCGTGAAGACCGGGTAGTAGTTGAAGAAGGGGTCCACACCCTGCTGCGGTCCGAGCACGCGGTCGAGGAAGAAGTTGTCGATCGGCTCGCGGAAGCGCACCCAGTTGGTCTCGGTGAGCCGGTACTCGGCACGCGACAGGTATGCGTTGTAGTCCCACTCGCCGACCATCCCGTCCACGCCCAAGGTCACGGTCAGTGCCTTGTTCGTGTCCGTGTTCATGATGTCGCGGTAGCCCTGTCCGCCGATATCCTCCGGAGCGAAGGCGCGCTGCAGGTTGACCAGCGTGTCCGGGATATTGGGATCGTAGAACGCGCCGAACGTGGCGCCGGTGCCCCACCAGGTGTAGTTCGAGCCGGTCGCGTACTCGGTGTCCTCGTACAGCCCCATGACCTCCGCGTACACCTGGGTGGTGTCGCTGACGTCGAACGTGCTGTAGGAGTAGATCTGGGCGGACTGCTTGCCGTTGCGGATCGTGCGGTAACCCGGGCTGTACATCGAACCGCAGTACGTGCCGATGCCGGGGCGGGTCGCCTGCTGCGTGGTGCCCGCGAAATTGCCGAGGGTATTGGCACAGTTGTTCGGATCGGTGAAATAGTACCCGCCGGTGAACGCGTCGAGCACGACGAAGTCGCGACTGGGGACGGCGGTCGTATAGCCGGCCGTGTTGTAGGTCCTCGACAGGTCGCGCTGGTAGCCCCACACCGGGTCGCGCTCGTCCAGCTGGATGCCTAGCAGCGAGTTGATGCGGCCGTCCTCGCTGGCGAAGCTGTCGGCGAAGGTGAAACGGACGCTGCTGCCACCGCCCTCGCTGAAGAAGCCGCCGCGGACGGACACCTCGCCCCTGTCCACGTTCTTCTTCAGGATGACGTTGACCACGCCGGCGATCGCGTCCGACCCGTACAGCGAGGACTGTCCGCCCGGAAGCACTTCGATGCGCTCGATCAGCGCCACCGGGATGCCGCTGATGTTGTTGAAGACGTCCGAGCCGTTGTACAGCGCCGGATAGTTGGCCATCGGACGGCCGTTGATCAGGTACTTCGTGTAGCCCGGATCGAGGCCGAACATGCTGGCGGCCTCGGCGCCCTGGGTGAACGACGCGCTCGTCTGGCCGCCCTGGATGCCGCCCGTCGCGAAGCTCGACTGCTGGAGCACGTCGGCGACGCTCTGGAAGCCGCGCATCTGGATGTCCTCGGCCGAGATCACCGTGACCGGGGTCGCCGTCTCGATCTGACTTTGCGGAATCAGCGAGCCGGTAACGGTGACCTTGTCCAGAGTGCGCGCGGTGGCTTCAGCGGGAGCCTGCTGTGCGGCATCCTGCGCGGCGACGACGCCAGAAGTCGTCAGGACCAAGGCGCTCAGCAGCGCCGAACTCAGCCGGCTCCGTGCGGGACGGTTGCGAGGGATCGTCATGTGTTCTCGATTCCAGAAATGTGGGAGTGACATGCGGCCTCCAGCCTGCGGCGGCGACGGAAGCCCCTGGACATCGGACAATTCGCCCGATTCCCGCACTTTTAACACAAGGTTAACCGTGTAACAATCTGCAAGCCCCAGATTCCGTACGGTCCCGCGTCTCCGCTCTGCGCGATCGGATCCTTGCGCCCTTTCCGGAAGTCCCATGCGTACGCCGCGAACGCCGTCCTATTCGGTCCAACCGAAACTCGCTCCGCATCCCCGCATCCGCAACATCCTCGCGGTGGGCTCGGGCAAGGGCGGCGTGGGCAAGTCGACGACGGCCGTCAACCTCGCCCTCGCGCTCGCCGCCGACGGCGCGCGGGTCGGCGTGCTCGACGCCGACGTCTATGGCCCCAGCATACCGATGATGCTCGGCCTGTCGGGCAAGCCGGACAGCCCGGACGGCAAGTCCATCCTGCCGATGCGTGCCCACGGGATCGAGGCGATGTCGATCGGGCTGCTGGTCGACCAGGACACGCCCATGATCTGGCGCGGCCCGATGGCGACCTCGGCGCTGACGCAGTTGCTCAACGACACGCGCTGGGGCGGGGAGGAGGAGCTGGACTACCTGATCGTCGACCTGCCCCCGGGAACGGGCGACATCCAGCTCACGCTGGCGCAGAAAATCCCGGTTGCCGGGGCGGTGGTGGTGACCACGCCGCAGGACGTGGCCACGCTCGATGCGCGCAAGGCGCTGCGCATGTTCGAGAAGGTCGAGGTGGCGGTGCTGGGACTGGTGGAGAACATGGCCCAGCATGTGTGCTCGAACTGCGGACACGTGGAGCACCTGTTCGGCCAGGGCGGGGGAGAGCGCATGGCCGCGCAGTACGGGGTACCGCTGCTGGGCTCATTGCCGCTGGAACTCGCGATCCGCGAGCAGGGCGATGCCGGGGTGCCCGTCGTGGTCTCGGCGCCGGAGTCGGCCGCAGCCCAGGCCTACCGCGCGACGGCGCGGCGACTGGTCGGGGAGCTGGAGAAGCGTCCGCGCGCGCCGCGCAGTATTTCGGCCTCGCTGCTGTAGTCGCCGCGGAGGGCTCGCGTCCACAGGGGGTGGCTGGTGCCAGGGCCGGGTTGCTCCAGTCCCGCGACCACCGGTCCGACCGGGCATCGCCGTTTTCCGGAAGTGGTCCCCGGGGCAATGCCGCGCGTGCCGCGCCGAGGCCGCGCGCGCTCACTCACGCGGACTGCGCTCTCCGGCCGGATCGGGTCGCGCCAGTGACTGGCCGGACGGAACAGTGCGGTGCCTGCCAGGGCAGGCGGCGCCCCGCGGGAAAGGGGCGGTTCCTGCATCCCGGCAAGCCCCCTACAATGCGGCGATCGGCCGCACTGGCCGCAGGGAACCGCGCATGAGCATCAAGAGCGACCGCTGGATCCGGCGGATGTCGGAACAGCACGGCATGATCGAGCCCTACGAGGCCGGCCAGGTGAAGCAGGCGCAGGGCGGACGCATCGTCAGCTACGGCACCTCCAGCTATGGCTACGACGTGCGCTGCTCGCGCGAGTTCAAGGTGTTCACCAACATCAACTCGACGATCGTCGATCCCAAGCACTTCGACCCGAAGAGCTTCGTCGACATCGAGGCCGACGAGTGCATCATCCCGCCGAATTCGTTCGCCCTGGCAAGGACGGTCGAGTACTTCCGCATCCCGCGCGACACGCTCGTGGTGTGCCTGGGCAAGAGCACCTACGCGCGCTGCGGCATCATCGTGAACGTGACGCCGCTGGAACCGGAGTGGGAAGGCCACGTGACCCTCGAGTTCAGCAACACGACCCCGCTGCCGGCGCGCATCTACGCCAATGAAGGCGTCGCGCAGATGCTGTTCTTCCAGTCCGATCCGGACGACGTCTGCGAGACCTCGTATCGCGACCGCGGCGGCAAGTACCAGGGCCAGACGGGCGTGACGCTGCCCCGTACCTGATCCGCCGCGCCCCGCGGCCATCCGTACCGCCCTTTTTTCTCCCACAGCCATTCAAGGAACGAACGCCATGAACGAACAGAATCCCTACGGCAGCCCTGAAGCGGTCGTCGCCGACCTGGACGCAACCAACCTGGCCGGGCGATGGGAGCGGCTGGGAGCAGCGATCATCGACACCATCCTCCTGCTGGTGATCCTCGTGCCGCTCATGTTCGTGGGCGGCTACTGGCAGGCGGCGATGGCAGCAGGCGGCCAGGTGCCCATCGCGACGACGATGCTGTGGGCGGTGGTCGGATTCGCCGTGTTCGTGCTCGTGCAGTGGTATCCCCTCAATGCACGCGGCCAGACCTGGGGCAAGCGCCTGCTCGGGATCCGTATCGTCGACATGGATGGCGACCAGCCGACGATGGGACGACTGCTCGGGCTGCGCTACCTGCCGGTCCAGATGGTGGGGAACGTGCCCGTGGTCGGCACCGTGCTCGCCCTCGTCAACGTGCTGCTGATCTTCCGCGGCGACCGCCGCTGCGGCCACGACCTGATCGCAGGGACCCAGGTCGTCAAGGGCGGCTGACCGCGGCCGCGGATGCGTCCGCAGGGCGCATCTGCGGGACGCGCCCGTGCCGGTGGGCGTGCTGGCCGCGCTGGCTGCTGTCGCACCGCGGCATGCGGCAGCTCCCTTCAGGCCGGGCTTTCCCGCAGTGCGTGCTCCAGCCGGCGGATGCGTTCGATCAGGCCTTCCGGGCTGTAGGGGCGGGCTGCGACCCGCCCCCAGACGGGCGCCGGCCAGGCCGGGTCGTCCTCGAACCGGGCGATCACGTGCACGTGGAGCTGCGGCACCATGTTGCCCAGCGTTGCCACGTTGAGCTTGAACGGCTGGAACACCGTGCGCAACGCGCGGGCGGCGAGGTCGATCTCGTCGGTGAGCAGGTGCCGCTGCGCGGCGTCGAGGTCGAGCAGTTCGCGTGCGCCTGCGATGCGGGGCACCAGCACCAGCCAGGGATAGTTGGCGTCGTCCATCAGGCGCAGTTCGCACAGCTCCAGCGCGCGCAGCGGATGGGTGTCGGCCGCCAGCTGTGGATGCAGTTCGTAGTGTCCCGGGTCGGGGTGTCTGGCCATGCGGACTCCTTCAGCCCAGCGCGGTCTCGAGGAAGTCCAGCGTACGCCGGCGGGCCAGGGCGGCGCTTTCGGGATGGAAGTGACGGGGGTCGACGTCGCGGTTGAAGGCGTGTCCGGCGCCCGGGTAGAGATGGACCTGCGCATCGGCCCAGGCGTCGCGATGGGCCTGGATGTAATCCGGCGGCGTGCTCTGGTCCTCGGCGCCGAAGTGGAACAGCATCGGCGCGCGCAGCGCCTCGCCGAGGTAGGGCTGCGAGCGGGCGCCGTAGTAGGCCACGGCCGGCAGGCCCAGCCGGGTATTGGCCAGCAGCGCCATGCTGCCGCCCCAGCAGAAGCCGATCACGACCACCTTCAGCCCCTCGCGCCGCAGCGACTCGGCCGCCGCGCGGGTCGTGTCCACGGCCCGTTCCGCGCCCAGTTCACCCACCAGCTCGCGCCCCCGTGCGAAGCCTGCCTCGTCGTAGCCGAGTTCGACGTTGCGGGCGACCGGATCGAACAGGGCCGGCGCCAGGGCCACGTAGCCCGAGGCCGCATAGCCCTCGACCACGCTGCGGATGTGCTCGTTGACCCCGAAGATCTCCTGCAGCACCACGATCCCGCCCAGCGCGGCGGCGTGGTCGGGCGGATCGGCCCGCCAGGCGTCGACGGGGCCTGCCCCGGTCTGGATCACGGTGTCGCGGCCCATGGCGGCCTCCCTGCGGCGGTCGGGGGCCCGATTCTAGCCGAGGCTATAATCCGCGGCCGTGACGCCGGCGGCGTCGCCCACTCTTTCCCGTACCCCATGTCCGCAGCCAACCCCAAGGTCGGTTTCGTCAGCCTCGGCTGCCCCAAGGCGCTGGTCGACTCCGAGCGCATCCTCACCCAGCTCCGCGTCGAGGGTTACGACCTGGTGCCCAGCTACGACGACGCCGACGTGGTCGTGGTCAACACCTGCGGGTTCATCGACTCGGCGGTGGCCGAATCGCTGGATGCGATCGGCGAGGCGATGGCGGAGAACGGGAAGGTCATCGTGACCGGTTGCCTGGGCAAGCGGTCGGACATGATCCGCGCGCAGTTCCCCGATGTGCTCTCGATCAGCGGTCCCCAGGACTACGCCACGGTGATGGGCGCGGTGCACGAGGCCCTCCCGCCCCGGCACGATCCCTTCATCGACCTGCTGCCGCGGCGCGCGTCGGAAGAGGACGAGGTGGGCGTCAAGCTCACGCCGAAGCACTACGCGTACCTGAAGATCTCCGAAGGCTGCAACCACCGTTGCAGCTTCTGCATCATTCCCTCGATGCGCGGCGACCTGGTGTCGCGCCCGGTCGACGAGGTGCTGCGCGAGGCCGAGCGGCTGGTGGTGCGCGGCGGGGTGAAGGAACTGCTGGTGATCTCGCAGGACACCTCGGCCTATGGCGTCGACGTGCGCTATGCGGAACGCGAGTGGCGCGGCAAGCCGTACCAGACGCGGATGAAGGCGCTGTGCGCGGGGCTGTCGGAGCTGGGGGTGTGGACGCGCCTGCACTACGTATATCCGTACCCGCACGTGGACGACGTCATCCCGCTGATGGCCGAAGGCAAGCTGTTGCCGTACCTCGACATCCCGTTCCAGCACGCCAGCCCGCGCGTCCTCAGGTTGATGAAGCGCCCAGGCGCGGTGGACAGGGTGCGCGAGCGTATCGCCCGCTGGCGCGACATCTGCCCCGAACTGGCGATCCGCAGCACCTTCATCGTCGGCTTCCCGGGCGAGACCGAGGCCGAGTTCGAGGAACTGCTCGACTTCCTGCGCGAAGTGCGGCTGGATCGCGTGGGCGCGTTCGCCTATTCGCCGGTCGACGGTGCGAGCGCCAACGCACTGCCCGATCCGGTGCCGGAAGCCGTGAAGCAGGAGCGGCTGGCGCGGTTCATGGAGGTGCAGGCGGAGATCTCGGCGCGGAAGCTCGAAGCGAAGGTGGGCAGCGTGCAGCGTTGCCTGGTGGACATGGTCGATGGCGACCTGGCGATCGCGCGCTCCCGGGCCGACGCCCCGGAGATCGATGGCGTGGTGCAGATCCAGAACGGCATGGGGGCCGGACTGCAGGCGGGCGATTTCGTGGAGGTGCGGATCATGGGCAGCGACGAGCACGACCTCTACGGCGAGGCGCTGCCGGCGCTCCGGGTCCTGGGCTGACGCGCACGGCCCGCGGGTTTGCGATGCCCGGGCCCATCCGTCCCGGGAGCGCGCCATGATCGGCGATCGACTGTTCATCCGGATCGCGCGGGCGGCCTCGCGCTTCACCGGCCGTTCCCTGAGCTTCGCGATCGCCCTGGGGTGATCCTGGCCTGGGTGCTCACCGGGCCCGTCTTCGGCTTCAGCGATACCTGGCAGCTGGTGATCAACACCGGCACGACCATCGTGACGTTCCTGATGGTGTTCCTGATCCAGAACACGCAGAACCGGGACACGGAAGCCATGCAGATCAAGCTCGACGAGCTGATCCGGGCCACCCGCAACGCGCATAACGCGCTGCCCGACCTGGAAGATCTCGAGGAACACGAAATCGACGCGTTCCGTGCGCGCCATGTCGCGCTGGCGCAGCGGGCGCGGGCGCGTGGCGAGGTTTTCGACGACCTGGCAGCGGGCGACGACGCAGGCCGCTGAGCCCGGCGGCGCGTCAGTCGTAGCGCACGTCGATGATGGCGAACCGCACGGTGCCGCCAGGCAGCTGCGCCTCGAATTCGTCGTCGATACGCTTTTTCAGCATGGCGCGCGCAAGCGGGGAATCGATGCTGATCCAGCCGCGCTTCGCATCGGTTTCGTCCGGACCGACGATGCGGTAGCGCGCGGTGTCGCCGGTGCCGGTGTTTTCCACTTCGACCTGCGCACCGAAGTACACCGCCTGCGGATCCGAGGGCAGCGCATCGACGATCCGCAACACTTCGAGGCGCTTGCTCAGGTAGCGCACCCGGCGGTCGATCTCGCCGAGCTGCTTCTTGCGATAGGTGTATTCGGCGTTCTCGGAGCGGTCGCCTTCGGCTGCAGCCGCAGCCAGCGCCTGCACTACTTCCGGCCGCTTCAGCCGCCACAGGCTGTCGAGCTCGGCCTTCAGGCGCGCATGGCCTTCGGCCGTCACCAGCGCGGTGCCGTGTTCGGCGGGCGGACGCCAGCGACCCACGGCGGCTCAGCTGCGGCGCAGGCTGGTGTTGGCGCCCGCCTGTCCGGCGGGCACGTCGAGGGCACGGATCTCGTCGCGGGAGACGAGCTCGAAGCGGCGGTCTGGCGCATCCTTGCTGTCGGGGTCGAGCAGCAGGCCGGCAGCGTCCGCGTCGAGCGTCCAGGTGCCGGTGACGCGGATGGCCTCGTCGCCACTGCGGGTTTCCGCCAGGGCATAAGTGCCATCGGCCCGGATCTCGAGCGTGGTTTCGATGCCCGGGCAGTCAGCGCAGGGCAGGATCCCGGAGAAGCGGCCGGCGAACGCCTTGCGGTCGAAGCCTTCCGGGTCCCGGGGTTCGTGCCGCACCACGGCGCTGGCATCCGTGCCGGCCAGCTGTGGATCGGCGGCCATGGATTCCGCATCCTTCGCCGCACCGGTGGCCGGAGGTGCGACGGCGGGCGCCGGTTCCGGCGAACAGGCGGCGAGCACCAGGGCGAGCAGGGCGGGCAGCAGGCAGGGGGACGGTCGCATGACGGACTCCTGTCGTGTCGGGGGATCCAAGGATAGGGCAGCCGCCTGAACCCGGTGGCGACCGGCTCCCCGCGCTAGTGTTCCGCGCCGCCCGGAAGCGCGAGGTCGACCCGATGGGCCAGGGCCGCCTCCAGCGCGATGCGCACGCCCTCGGTCATGGTCGCCACCGGCATCCACGGCGCGCCCGGGTGCCGCGCGGCCTGTTCTTCCGACCAGGGCACGTGGATGAAGCCGCCGCGGACGCCCGGGCGCCGCCGCAGCGTGTGCATCAGACCGTAGAAGACGTGGTTGCAGACATAGGTGCCCGCCGTCTGCGAGACACTGGCGGCGATGCCTGCCTCGGCCAGCGCCAGCGACATCGCCTTGATCGGCAGCGTCGTGAAGTAGGCCGCGGGTCCGCCCGGCACGACCGGAGCATCCACCGGCTGCGCGCCGGCATTGTCGGGGATCCGCGCGTCGTCCACGTTGATCGCCACGCGCTCGAGCGAGATCGCCGCGCGACCGCCCGCCTGCCCCAGGCAGGCCACGAGCACGGGCCGCGTCCGCGAGATCGCCTGGCGCAGGACCCGCAGCGAGTCGCCGAAGGCCACCGGCAACTCGAGGCCGGCGATGCGGTGGCCGGCGAGGATCGCGCCGTCGAGCGCACGCATCACCGCCTGGCTGGGGTTGACGTCGTCGCCGCCGAAGGGGGCGAACCCGGTCAGGAGCACGGTGGACGAACTGGCAGAGCGCATCGTCAGCGGAACACGATCAGATACATCAGGGCGATATTGCACGCGAGCAGCGGCAGTGCGGTAGCCACCTGCTGGCGGATCACCGCATTGGGATCGCGCAGTTCCAGCAGCGCGGCCGGGACGAGGTTGAAGTTGGCCGCCATCGGCGTGAGCAGGGTGCCGCAGTAGCCCGAGAGCATGCCGATCGCCGCCAGCGACGCGGCATCGGCGCCGTGCATCTGCACCAGCAGGGGCAGGCCGATGCCGGCGGTCATCACCGGGAACGCGGCGAAGGCATTGCCCATCACCATCGTGAAGGCGGCCATCCCCAGCGCATAGGCCAGCACCACGACGAAGCGGTTCTCCACCGGAATCAGCATGCGGATCAGGCCCGCCACCGCGTCGCCCACGCCGGTGGCGGCGAACACGCTGCCGAGCGTGGCCAGCAGCAGCGGCAGCAGCGCGGCCCAGCCGATCGCGTCGAGCAGGCGCCGCGACTGGTCGATCGCGGCCACCGGCGCGCTGCGCGTCATCAGCAGTGCGGCGGCCGCGGCGATCACGCAGGCCACGCCGAGGCCCACCAGGGTGGTGAGCTGCGCGCCGAACACGCGGGCACCTCCCACCTCCGAGTCGGCGAAGGGCACGGCGACCAGCACCGCGACCACCGGGATCAGCAGCGCGGGAACGAACAGGCGGTTGCCCAGGCGGCGCGCCGAGGCTTCACGCTCGGCCTGGGTGCCCTCGTCGCAATGGCCCCGGCCCAGCCCACCGAATCCGGCCAGGCAGGCGAGCGCGACGACGATGCCGCCGACGACGGACGGCGGCATGCGATCGGCGGCCAGCATCGCGACCGCCAGCAGCCCCCAGAACAGGCCGTTCGCCAGCCGGCGCGGATTGCCGCGATCGCGCACCGCATGCAGCGCGCTCCACAGCAGGTAGCCGCCCACCAGCCAGTAGATCCACTGCAGGTCGATCATGCCGCGTCCCCCTGGGGCCGCGGGGCGGCGGCACCACGCGCGGCGATCGTGGCGGCCTCGCGCTGCAGGCGCCGGTCCAGGCGCGCCAGGCGCCAGCCGTGGATGAGGAAGGCGCAGACCGCGGTCGGAATCCCCCACAGCGCGATGTGCAGCGGCTCGAGCTCGATCCCGTGCTCGGCGTAGAAGCCCTGCATCAGCAGGACCGCGCCGAACGCGATGAAGATGTCCTCGCCGAAGAACAGGCCGACGTTGTCGGTGGCCGCGGACAGCGCCTTGAGGCGCTCGCGCGCCTCCTCCGACAGCGGCCCGTGCCGCGCCTCGGCCGCGGCCTCCGTCATGGGCGCCAGCAGCGGGCGCACGGTCTGCGGATGCCCGCCCAGGCTGGTCAGGCCCAGTGCCGAGGCGATCTGGCGCGCACCAAGGTAGGCGATCAGCAGCCGGCCAGCGGTGGCCCCGCGCAGTCGCCGGATCCAGGCCTGGGCATGTTCCTTCAGGCCGTGGCGCTCGAGCAGGCCGATCACCGGCAGGGTCAACAGGAACACGGTGAGGTAGCGCTGCTTGGTGAACGCCTCGCCCAGCAGCTCGAGCACCTGCAGCGGCGTGCGCCCGGCCACCAGGCCGGTGACCAGGCCCGCTGCGACCACGATCAGCGCGGGATTCAGGCGCAGCGCGAAGCCGGCCACGACCAGGGCGACCCCGACCAGCGGCCAGTAGCTCATCGGGCGGGCTCCGGCGCGTGCGGGGCCAGGATCGCGACGCCTTCGGCGCGCAGGGCATCGCGCAAGGCGCTGGCGAACATCGCCGCGTCGGCGCGGTCGCCATGCAGGCACAGCGTGTCGGCGCGGACCGGCACCTGGCTGCCGTCGATCGCCCGCACCCGTCCGCCGCGCAGCATGTCCCGCACCTGCGCCAGCGCGTCGCCGAGGTGCTCGATGACCGCCCCCGGCCGGTCGCGCGGCACCAGGCTGCCGTCACCGGCATAGGCCCGCTCGGCGAACACCTCCTCGACGACCCCCAGGCCGAGGCGCCGGCCAGCATCGGCCAGCCGCGAGCCGGCCAGCGCGAAGAGCCGCAGCCGTGGATCGCAGTCGCGCACCGCCCGTGCGACCGCCTCCGCGACCTGCACGTCGCGCGCGGCCAGGTTGTACAGCGCGCCGTGAGGCTTGACGTGGGCGAGGGTGGCGCCGGCCGGCGCGCACAGCGCGGCCAGCGCGTCGACCTGGCTGCGCACCAGCGTGTGGATCTCCGCAGGCGTCAGCGCCAGCTCGCGCCGGCCGAAGTGCGCACGATCCAGGAAGGAAGGGTGCGCGCCGATCGAGGTGCCGTGGCGCAGGCACAGGGCAATGGCCTGGCGCATGCTCGCCTCGTCGCCTGCGTGGCCGCCCGTGGCGATGCTGGCCGAACTGATGCACGGCACGATCGCCGCATCGTCGCCGCAGCCTTCGCCCAGGTCGCAGTTGAAATCGATGCGTGCATTCATGGCGAGGGACTCCTGGCGGCGATGGCCATCGCGATGCGGTACAGGCGCTGGCGCTGTTCGGCATTGGCGCGGCAGGCCTGTTCCGGCGTACAGGGCACGAAGCGAAGGCGGGCACCGGGCCGAAGCTGCGCCAGCAGCGGGAAGTCTGCGCGCGCGACGTGGCCGATGCGCGGATAACCGCCGTGGGTCTGGGCATCGGCCAGCAGGACGATCGGCTGCCCGTCGGGCGGCAGTTGCACGGTGCCGGGTGCGACCGGCTCGGAGATGCGCTCGCCGCCGTCGGGGACCTGCAGCGCAGGTCCCTGCAGTCGCAGGCCCTGGCGGTTGCTTCGCGCATCGACCCGCCAGCTGGCGCCGGCCAGGCCCCCGGCGGAGTCGGCCCCGGGCAGCAGCCGGATCGTGCAAGGCTCATGCGGCGGGTGCGCATAGGGCAGCGGATTGGCGTCGATCCACCAGGACGCGATCCGGACGCGCCGCGCGCCGCGCGCCCTGGGGCCCGCCAACGGCAGGCGGTCGCCCGCGCGCAGGGCGCGGCCC
>JAEXLY010000242.1 GCA_023444765.1 Pseudomonadota bacterium
CCCTGGAGCTGGCCGCGCCGGGCGGCTGAACGGCGGGCGGAGGCCCGCCGGCCCCTCGCGCGACCTTGACGGGCGCCCGGGCCCGATCGGTTATGCTGCGACGCAGCAGCCGCCACAGCCACGCCCATGCTCCTTTACCAGTTCCACGAACTCACCCGCTCATGGATGGCGCCGCTGACCTACTGGGCCGAGGCCAACGCGCGCGCGTTCTCGGTGCCCGGCAGCTGGCTGTCCAGTATGCCCGGCGCCGAGCGCATCGCCGCCGCCAACGAGCTGGTGCACCGCATCGGCAAGGACTACGAGAAGCCCGCCTTCGGCATCCACTCGCTGCAGTGGGAAGGCGAGGTCTACCCGGTGGTGGAGAAGACCGTGCGCTCCACGCCCTTCTGCAACCTGCTGCGCTTCAAGCGCTACACCGACGACGCCGGCAACCTGTCGGAGATGCGCGGCCAGCCGCCGGTGCTGATCGTGGCGCCGCTGTCGGGCCACCACGCGACCCTGCTGCGCGACACCGTGCGCACCATGCTGCGCGACCACAAGGTCTACATCACCGACTGGATCGACGCGCGCATGGTGCCCAAGGAGGCCGGTCCGTTCACGCTCGACGACTACGTGCGCACCATCGAGGATTTCATCCGACACATCGGCGCGAAGGACCTGCACGTGATGAGCGTGTGCCAGCCCACGGTGCCGGTGCTGGCGGCGATCTCGCTGATGGCCGCGCGCGGCGAGGAACTGCCGCGCTCGATGGTGATGATGGGCGGCCCGATCGACACGCGCCACTCGCCGACCTCGGTCAACAACCTCGCCACCCGCAAGCCCTTGTGGTGGTTCGAGAGCAACGTCATCCACCCGGTGCCGCAGAACTACCCGGGCGCGGGACGGCGGGTGTACCCCGGCTTCCTGCAGCACACCGGCTTCATGGCGATGAATCCCGAGCGCCACTTCATGTCGCACTGGGACTTCTACCAGAACCTGGTCAAGGGCGATCTCGACGACGCCGAGTCGCACCGCCGCTTCTACGACGAATACAACGCGGTGCTGGACATGCCCGCCGAGTACTACCTCGACACCATCCGGGTCGTGTTCCAGGAACACCTGCTGCCGCGCGGCCTGTGGGACGTCGGCGGCGAACGCGTGGATCCCGGCGCGATCGCCGGCACCGCGCTGATGACCATCGAGGGCGAGCTCGACGACATCTCCGGCCTTGGCCAGACCCGCGCCGCGCACGACCTGTGCACCGCGGTTCCCGAGGACCGGCGCGAGCACTACACCGTGCCCGGCGCCGGTCATTACGGCATCTTCAGCGGCCGACGCTGGCGCGAGCAGGTGTATCCGAAGGTGCGCGATTTCATCGCCGCGAACGTGGCCGCGGGCGATGCGCAACCCCGTGCGCGGACGCGGACCGCCAAAGCGGCGAAGCGCGCCCGCTGAATCGCAGCGCCGCGGCGGGGCTGCGGCCTGCGGCGCTCATCCCTGAGGCAGGCGTCCCACCACCTCGCCGTCCGCGTCGAGCACCTCGGCGCGGGGCACGTCGTTCGCGTCGACCCCGATGCGGATACGCGGCCTGCCGCTGGTGCCGGCGATCTCCAGCGAGGCATCGCGGTTGCGGTTGGACAGCATGATCCGCGACACGCCCTCGGAGGTGGTGATCTCGCCCTCTTGGTAGGGAGTCCGGTCGGCGATGGTCAGCCCCACCATCCAGCGCCGGCCATCCGCGCTCTCGACCTTCATGATGCCGATGCCATCGGTGGGCTGGTGGTCGTAGTCGAGGATGTTGCCGGCCATGCGGCTGCCGTCCGGGCCGCTCATGGTGGCAAGCCCGCCGGTTCCTGGCCGTCCTGGCCGTAGAACACCATGCCGGCGACCGTCCGGATGCTGCGTTCCAGCTCCGTGCCACGGATCACGGGTTCGGGAAGCGCTCGGCATTGGCGATGACCAGGCGTGGTTTGCCGCTGGCGTCGGCGATGTTGATCCGCTGCACGGTGAGTTCCTGCATTGCGTGGTGACCGGAATCGGCCGCGGCATTGGCCGGTGGCATCAGCCACTGCGCCAGGGACAGCCCCCAGGCGCCGGCGATCAGGCCCCAGGTCAGCAGTGGACGGGTTTTCGCGGCGACGGGCCCGGCGGGTTTCATGGGCGAACGGACTCCTGCCTGGACGGCAGCGCTGGATGGAAGGGACAAGGCGCGCGGCCGGCGGCTGCGCCTGGTGAGAGCTAGTGCGCGGCGGACGAGCGCACCAGCAGGTGCTTTGCGAGCAGTCCGTGCAGGCGACCGATGCCTCGCACGAGGTGCATCGTGGCGAACAGCAGCACGATGCCGGCCAGCAACACCAGCGGCAGGCTCCAGTCCGGCAGCGACGTGGAGACGGTGTTGCCGTCCGTGTACAGCAGCTGCCAGCCATCGACGTGCACGTACGCATCCGCGAGGCCGGTCCAGACCAGGATCGGCACCGCGATGAAGCTGAGCGAAGTCGACAGCAGGGTCACCACCAGGGTGAAGTAGAAGGTTCCCAACGGCAGCATCAGCACGAAGTACAGCATCGTGCTCCAGGTGCGCGGGTCGGTGAACATGTCGCCGATCCGCTGCCACAGGCTGCGCCCGCGCGCGGTGTACAACGGACGGCGCGGCATGCGTTCGCCGAGCATCACCTCGACGATGCGCCCCTCGACCAGCGACAGCACCCGCACCGATCCGAAGAACAGGATCAGCAACGGCACGCCGATGATGGTGATCGACAGACCCAGCGACAGCGAGAACCCGGTGACCACCCAGGTGAAGTAGAAGATGCCCGTCGCCAGCGCCAGCAGCATGTAGAACAGCGAGGCGTAGGCGCGCGGGTCGGCGAACACGCCGAAGAAGCGGCCCAGCAGGGAACGGCGCGGACGCGGCGGCGGCGCGCGCAGGGCGGTCTGCACGGTGACCTCGGTATCGCGGTAGATGTCCGCGACCTCCTCTGGCGCGCCGTAACTCGAGGCCACCGCGGCGATCACCTCCGCCTCGCTCCTGCCGGGATTCTCCGCCAGCTCCGAGCGCAGGTACTCCTCGGCGTCGTAGAGCGCGTCCTGCACCAGCGCCGGATCCGCGCCTGCCAGCGAACGCCGCAGCTGGGCCAGGTACTCCGGGATGGTGGTCGGCAGGCGTTCGCTGTTCATTCGCACTTCCCCTCCAGGACGGCGTCGACGGAATCCCGGGTCGCGCGCCATGCGGCGCCCCAGTCGCGCAGGGCCGTCCGCCCTGCGTCGGTGATGCGGTAATAGCGCCGGGGCGGCCCGGCATCGGAAGGTTCGACGAAGCTGTCCAGCAGCCCGGCGGCCTGCAGGTTGCGCAGCACCGGATAGAGCGCGCTCTGCTTGCCGCTGAGCACGCCGTCGCCGACGCGTTCCAGGGTCTTGGCGATCTGGTACCCGTACATGGGGTCGCCCGAGGCACCCAGCACCGCCAGCAGCGCGAGCGACACCGTGCCGGCGCTGAGTTCCTTCTGGAACTTGCGCAGCTGCAGCTCGTCCTGCTCTTCGCCGATGGCCATGTGGTCCTCCCGCCAGTGCAGGACAGACTATTGCTAACTTCGCTATAGCGAATGTGCCATTAGTCCCGGCAGGCGTGCCTCGCCACAATCCCCTCACCGCCCAGCCCGGATTCCCGCATGCGCCGACTCCTTTCCCGCGCCATCCTCCTCGCCACCGCCTGCAGCCTGCCGCTGGCAGCGGCCGAACCCGCGGCGCCTGCGCGACCGCCCACCACCCAGCAGGTCCTCGACGCCTCGCAGCCATCGGACTGGCGCAGCCCCGCGCCCGGGAACACGCTGTATCTGGACCTGCCCGAGGGTCGGGTGGTGATCGAGCTGGCGCCCTCGTTCGCGCCCGCGCATGTGGAGAACATCCGTACCCTGGCCCGCGAAGGTTTCTGGGACGGCACCAGCATCTACCGCTCGCACGACAACTTCGTGGTCCAGTTCGGCGACGCGGACGCCGACGACCCGGCGAAAGCCAAGGCCCTGGGATCCGCGAAAACCGCGCTGCCCGCCGAATTCGAGCGCAGCGCCGCCGGCCTGCCGTTCCACCCCCTGCCCGACCGCGACGGCTGGGCCGCGCAGGCGGGTTTCGCGGACGGCTTCCCCGCCGCGCGCGAGGGCAGCGACGGCCAGGCATGGATGGCGCACTGCTACGGCGCGGTGGGCGCCGGTCGCAACATCGCGCCCGACAGCAGCGTCGGCGCCGAACTCTATGTGGTCACCGGGCAGTCGCCGCGCCAGCTCGACCGCAACATCACCGTGGTGGGACGCGTGATCCGCGGCATGGAACTGCTCAGCGCGATCGCCCGCGGGCCGGCGCCGATGGGCGTGTACGGGGATCCGGCCCAGCGCACGCCGATCCTCGCCGTCACCCTGGCCTCGGAGCTGCCCGAGGCGCAGCGCGAGCGCATCGAGGTGCTGCGCACCGACACGGCGACCTTCGACGCGCTGGTGGAATCGCGGCGCAACCGCAGCGACGAGTTCTACCACCGCCCGGCCGGACACATCGACCTGTGCAACATCGCCGTCCCGGTGCGCACGCCGGGAGAGGACGGAGGCTGACGCAACGGCGACGATCCTCACGCGGCGTTTCCCGGGCGCTGCCTAGTCTGCGCTCGCCCCCCAAGCCCGAGAAGTCCCGATGGCCCAGCTCCGCCTCCGCATCGTCAGCTCCGAAGACAACGTCCGCGCGATCATGAACCTGCTGCAGAGCCTGGACGGGATCGAGCACGTCGAGGAAGTGGCCGACCTGATGCCGCACATGGACGACCCCGACTCCAGCTCCGCCGGCCTGCACGACGCGCGCGGTGCGGACACCCACGAGATCGAGGTGGAGGTTCCCAATGCGTCCACCGCGCGCAAGGTCCGCGACGCGGTCGAGGCGCTGGCCTTCGACCTCGACGCCTTCGTCGAGATCGAGGACGACGAGCAGGAATAGTCGCAGCGCCCGGTCTGGTCACCCGGCGGCCGGCAGGGCGTCGATGTACTCGGCCATGCGCCGGCGCTGCGCCGCATCGGGCAGCCGCCCGCGCGCCGCGCCCAGGTTGTCGGCCATGTTGGCGGGCTTGCTGGTCGCGGGCGTCACGCAGGTCACCGCCGGATGTGCGGCGACGTACTTGAGCATGAACTGCGCCCAGCTTCGTGCATCGAACTCCGCCGCCCACTCAGGCAGGGGCCGCTCGCCGATGCGGCTCCACAGCCGGGTGCGCCCGAACGGCAGGTAGACCAGCACGCCGATCTTCCGCTCCTGCGCCAGCGGCAGGATGGTCTCCTCCACGTCGCGGTTGTCCACGGCGTAATCCACCCCGATGAAATCGATCTCCTCGTTGCGCATCACCTCGACCAGGCGCGGATAGGCCGGCTTGCTGGTCGAGGTGACGCCGACGTAGCGCACCCGGCCCTGGGCCTTGAACTCGCGCAGCACGCCCAGGTGCGTGGGCACGTCGGCCAGGTTGTGCACCTGTACCAGGTCCAGCGTCTGCTTGCCCAGGCGCCGGAACGAGGTCTCGATCTGCTCGCGTGCCTTTCCGGCGTCCGCCGTCGCCTCCTCCCCGCGTCCGGCGACGTTGACCTTGGTCGCCCAGAACAGGCGGTCGGTGATGCCGAGCTCGCGCGCCAGCGCCCCGGCCACCTCTTCGGAGGCACCGTAGGACGGCGCGGTGTCGAACACCGTCCCGCCACCCGCCACGAGCGTGCGCAGCACCTCGCGCAGGGCCGAACGGTCCTCGCCGCGGGCCACCTGGGAGAACGTGGCCGAGCTGCCCAGGCCGACGAGCGGCAGCTGTTCGCCCGAGGACGGAATCGCGCGGGTGAGCAGCGGGGCTTCGTCCGCGGCCAGCAGTCGTCCCTGGGGCAGGACGGCGGCCAGTGCGGCGGCCATCGAGAATTTCAGGCAATCGCGGCGGGTGGTCATCGCGGTCTCCTCTGCAATGGTGGGTGGCCCGAGTCTGGCCTCTCGCGCCCACCGGTTCAACGCGCAGCTCCGCCGCACCGCGCATTGCTGCCACCTTCGGCGCATACCGCCACCGGCATCGAGGCACTAGCATGGCCGCGAGGAGCCAGCCCATCCCATGCGCATCGCCCTGCTCGCCGACCTGCACGCCAACCGCGAGGCGACCGAGGCCTGCCTGGCCGCGCTCGCCCGCGAAGGCTGCGACCGCCACGTGTTCCTCGGCGACTTCGTCGGCTACGGGGCGGACCCGGCCTGGGTGGTGGAAACCGTGCGCATGCATGTCGCCGGCGGTGCCGTGGCCGTGCTGGGCAACCACGACCAGGCGGCGACGCGCGGGCCTTCGGAAACCATGGCGCCGCAGGCGCGCGAGGCGATCGGGTGGACACGGCACCAGCTCGCCCCGCCACAGCTCGCGTTCCTGCGCGGACTGCCGCTGCAGGTCGTGGAGGATGACCGCCTCTACGTGCATGCCAACGCCTGGGCACCGGGCGAATGGGGCTACGTCTGCAGCCGGGCCTCGGCCACGCGCAGCCTGGAAGCCACCGTGCAGCGGCTGACGTTCTGCGGCCACGAGCATCGCCCGGCCCTGTACTACGCACAGCCCGGGCC
>JAEXLY010000158.1 GCA_023444765.1 Pseudomonadota bacterium
GCCCCGACGGCGTGCCCGACATGCTGCAGCAGATCGAGCACGGCACCCTGGCGCTGATCGCCCAGCACCGCGTGTTCGGGCACGCCATTCCCGGCATCGTCGAGCCGGACCTCGGCCAGTACACCCACCTGGGCGACGCGGCCAGCAAGACCGACGGCAAAGTCGACGACCCCAACGATCCGGATTCGCCCAACGACGACCGCCTGGCCTTCACCACCAACACGACCGCGCTCAACTACGGCTCGGCCGCGGCGCTGGCCGCCGCCAGCCGCGCCCTGCGCGGCTACAACGACGCGCTCGCTGCCGAATGCCTGGCCACCGCGCAGAAAGTGTGGGAGTTCGAGCACGCGCGCGAACCGAACCTGTTCCGCGTCGGCAACACCACCGGCGGCGATCCGCAGGACGAGGAACTGCGTGCCGCCGCGCAACTCCTGATGAGCACCGGCGAGGCGAAGTACGCCGCCCGCATCGCCGAGCTGTGGCCGGCGCTCGACGAGCGCTTCGGCTTCAATGCCGCGGTGGTGCTGCCGGTGCTGGACCGGATGGACGACGGCTTCCAGGCCAGGGTGCGCGCGCGCGCGGAGAAGTTCCGCGAAGAGCGCACGCAAATGGTGTCCGAGAACCCCTACGGCGTGCTCATCACCCGCGGCGGCTGGGCCGGCAATGGCGCCGTGATCGGCATGGCGATCACCAACTACCGCCTGCACCGGGCGTTCCCCGACCTGTTCGACGCCGAGCCGACCTTCCAGGGGCTGAACTACCTCTACGGCACCCACCCGGATTCGAACATCTCCTTCGTCTCGGCGGTGGGCGCGAAGTCCAAGCAGGTGGCCTACGGCATGAACCGGGCGGACTTCAGCTTCATCGCCGGCGGCATCGTGCCGGGCGTACTGGTTCTCAAGCCGGACTTCCCGGAGAACAAGGAGGACTGGCCGTTCTTCTGGGGACAGAACGAGTACGTGATCAACCTGGGCGCCAGCTATATCTACCTGGTGCATGCGGCCCAGGACCTGCTGTCGCGGCGGTAGCGCGTCTCACGGAGGCGGCCCGCGCGCGCCGCGGCCGCCTCAGCCCTGCGCGGAGTGGACGAGGGCGAACACCACCGCAAGCACCAGCGCCGCGCGCAGCAGCACGAGGCCGGCCTGTTCGCCGAGCCTGCGGAAAGGGAAGTGGGGAAGGTTCATGGCCGCGCTCGCCGGTTGCTCCGTCACTGACATGGACGGCAGCAGGGTGGCAAGCAGGAGGCGTGCCTGCCCGAACTGGGACGGACAACGCGAATTCCGGGGCCGGAACTGACGCACGGCGGCGAAGACGTGCAGCCAGGCCGTCCGGTTGGGCAGCAGATGACACCCGGGCCGTCGGTCCGAAGCGGTCCCGACGGCGTCGTTCGTGGCAGGAGCGGGCTCCGATGCCCGCCGGGGCAGATTCCCGAGGGGGGCTGCCGCGAGGACCCATCGGGTCTTCGCCCCGGCCCCGATACGGGCTGCCAGGCAGACCTGCGCGGCACTTGCCACATACGCAAAAGCCCCCTTGCGGGGGCCCTGGCGGATCTGGCGGGGAGGGGGGGATTCGAACCCCCGAGGCGCTATAAACGCCTGCCTGATTTCGAGTCAGGTACATTCAACCGCTCTGCCACCTCCCCGGAATGCGGGTGTCGCGCGGTCCCGGCGCTGAACGCCGGGGGCGCAATCATACGGGGCGGACTGCCGGCGGACAAGGCGCGGCGGTAGACTGGCCGGCCCGTTTCGCTGCAGGAACCGCGTCATGTCCGAGATTTCCGTGCCCGTATCGTTCGGCGAACTGCTGGACAAGATCGCCATCCTGCAGATCAAGTCCGAGCGCATGACCGACGAGGCCAAGCTGGCCAACGTGCGCAAGGAACTGGCGGCGCTCGAGAACACCTGGATGGCGCATCCGGCCGCCGGCAACGACATCGCCCGCCTTCGCGCCGAACTCAAGGCCGTGAACGAGCGACTCTGGGTGATCGAGGACGACATCCGTCTCAAGGAGAAGGCCCAGGCCTTCGACGAGGAGTTCATCCGGCTGGCGCGGAGCGTGTACTTCGAGAACGACGTGCGCGCGCGGGTGAAGAAGGACATCAACCTCGCGCTGGGCTCGGCCTATGTCGAGGAGAAGTCCTATCAGGACTACGGGACGGGCTCGGGCGCCTGAGGCGAGGCGTCCGGCCGGGGGCGGTAGAGCAGGCGCTGCCCGCCGCCCGCCGTGGGCTCCAGGGTGAATTCGAACAGACCGGTGGCCACCAGCGCCGGCCGGACTCTGGCCACGCCGTGACGCTCCTGGAGATGGGCCAGCTCGTCCGGGATGGCCGCATGGGCGGATTGCACGGCCTGTCCGAAATCCGTCCAGCCGTCGCTACGGCGGTGGGCCCGGGCATGCGCTGCGAAGTGAATGGCCAGCGGCGAGGCGGCACGCCAAGCCTGTTCGAGCAGCGCCGGCCAATCGGCCTGCCGCATCTCTTCGAAGAGGGCCAGACGGGCCGCGTGCAGCCCACGCATTTCGTCCCGCAGTTCCGACAGATACTCCTGCGCCAGCGCGAACTGCGCGTCGAGCCAGGTCCGTGTCCGCGCCAGATCCTCCGGGGTGCCCGAGCCCAGGCGATCCGTCAGGTGGTGAACCAGTGCGTTCCGCTCATCGACGATGGTCGCCAATCGGGCTGTGAGGGCGGCCGCCGAATGCGTGGTTTCCGTGCGCTGATAGCCCAGCGAAAAGACGCATTGGCCTTCGCCGGGCTCCTGTGACGCGTCCGGGTGAGGGGGCAGCACCTCGCGGAGGTAGCGGCCCACCAGGGTTCCCAGCGTGTTGCCTGCCCGGGCATTGGAGCGGCCTTCAATGGATTGACGCATCGACTGTGCCGCCTCTTCCTCCGTCATCCCGAGCGCGAGGGTGAACGAGATCCGGTTCACGGCCATCAGCTTCTTGAGATTGGCCTCGATGCGGGCGAAGACCAGCAGGTTGCGACCGATGCGTCGCTGCAGCTCGTCGTCGACGGCGTCATCCGGCAGCAGCGGTGTCGCCACGCGTCGGTCAGCCGTGGTCGGCGCGATACCGCTCGAACGCGGCGATCGCATCGTCCACCGTCACCAGCGACATCACCTCGTCGAACTCGATCTTGGTGCCCCATTTCAGCTCCGTGGCGGGCTTGCCGAGGTGCTTGCGGGCGGCATCGTCGTAGCGGTCCACGCAGTAGCGCCGGTCCGAGTACGGGCCACTGCGGGCGGGATTGCTGGCCGCATGCAGGCCCAGCACCTTGGTGCCCATGGCGTTGGCGATGTGCATGGGGCCCGAGTCGGGGGTCATCACCAGCGCCGCGCGCGCGAGCAGGGCGGGCAGCTGCTTGAGCGTGTCCTTGCCGACCAGGTCCAGCGCCGGCGCCTGCATGGCCGCGACGATGGCGTCGGCGGTGTCGCGCTCGAGCTGGCTGCGCCCGCCGCACAGCACCACGCGCCAGCCCTGGGCGGCGGCGTGGTCGGCCACGGCGGCGTAGCGGTCGGGATACCAGTTGCGGCGCACGTGACTGGAGCAGGGCGAGATGAGCAGGGCGGGGCGGCTGTCGTCCGGCCACTGCGTCCGCGCCCAGTCGTGGGCGTCGGCCGGCACGGGCATGTCCCAGCGCACCCGCGTCTGGCGCAGGCCCAGCGGTTCGCAGAAGCTGCCGATGGCATCGAGCACGTGGATACCGGGACGGTCGGGGATGCGCTCGTTGACGAACAGCCCGTGCAGGTCCTTGGAGCGCGCGCGGTCGTAGCCGACCCGGCGCCGCGCGGGAATGAAGGCCGACAGCAGGTTCGCCCGCGCGGCCACCTGCATCTGCAGCAGGGCGTCGAAGCGGCGTCCGGCAAGCGCGCGGCGCAGGGCGCGCATGCCGGCCAGCCCGGTATTCTTGTCGTAGACGACGAACTCCACGCCGGGCAGTCCGTCCAGCAGGCGCTGTTCGCCCTTGCCGATCACCCAGGTGAGCGCGACGCCGGGCCAGGCGTCCCGCAGCGTGGCCACCAGCGGCAGGACATGGGTCACGTCGCCCAGGGCCGACAGGCGCAGCAGGCAGATCGAACTGGGAGCGGGAGGAGGTTGGGCCACGGCTTGATAGACTCGCTGGATGGTCGCTTTCGACGCCACTGAGAGCCTGACGCCCTTCCGCGATCCGCGTGGCAGCGGCGAGTATGGCGCGATTCTGTTCGACGCCACGCAGCTGCGGCAAGTGGACCCGCGCTGGTTCGATCCCCAGGAGTGGGGAGCGCGCGCGCAGGCGGTGGCCGGCAGCGGCCGCGGGGGCGCATGGTTCATCGACGCCAGCCATGGCCCCTGCGTGCTGCGCCAGTACCTGCGGGGCGGCATGGCGGCGAAGCTCAGCCGCGACCGTTACCTGTGGCGCGGCGCCGACCGCACCCGCAGCTTCGCCGAGTTTCGCATCCTGCGCGAACTGCTGCGGCGCAAGTGCCCGGTGCCGCAGCCGATCGCGGCGTGCTATCTGCGCAGCCGCTTCAGCTACCGCGCCTGGATCATCGTCGAGCGCCTGCGCGATGTGCGCTCGCTGGCCGAACTGGTGCGGGAGTCGCCCGCCGACGCGCCTTGGGAGGAGACTGGGGTGCTGATCGCTCGGTTCCATCGGGAAGGCCTCGACCACGCCGACCTCAACGCGCACAACGTGCTGTACGACACGCATGGCAAGGGCTGGCTGATCGACCTGGATCGCAGCCGCATGCACATCCCCGCCACCGCCTGGCGCGAACGCAACCTGCAGCGGTTGCTGCGTTCGCTGCACAAGATCGCGGGACAGGCACAGGCGCGTGGCGTCGAAGCGGGCTTCGCGCGGCTGCGCAAGGCCTACGACGCGCGCTGGGCGCGCGGCAACTGACGATGGCGCGACGCCCGCACTGCATCGGCCCGGACGGATGCGCCGGAAGCCAGGCCCCATGAACTGGGCGCTGCGCTTCCACGGCGTGGGCAATGCCTCGGCGGTCGAACTGGGGTCGCCCATGGCCACGATCGAACGCGATGGCCGCCCCTGGCTCACCATCGACTGCGGCAGCGAGGGCCTGACCGCCTTCCTGGCCCACTACGGCCAGCCGCCGCCGGCACTGTTCGTCACCCACACGCACCTGGACCATGTCGGCGGCTTCGAGAGGCTGTTCGTGTCGGAGTATTTCGACCCGGCGCGACGGGGGCGCACGCCCATCTACGTACCGGCCAGCGTGGTGCCCTTGCTGCACCAGCGCGTGGGGGCCTATCCGAACGTGCTGGCCGAGGGCGGCGCCAACTTCTGGGACGCGTTCCGCCTGATCCCGGTGGGCGATGCGTTCTGGCACGACGGGTTGCGCCTTGAGGTGTTCCCTGCGCGCCACCACTGGCCCGACACCGCTTTCGGCCTGCGCCTGCCCGGCAGCCTGGTCTGGAGCGGCGACACCCGGCCGATTCCCGAGCAGTTGCGCAGGCATGCCGATCGCGGCGAACTGGTGGCGCACGACTGTGGCCTGCGCGGCAATCCATCGCACAGCGGCGTGGACGACCTGGAACGCGAGTACGAGCCGGCGCTGCTGGCGCGCTGCGTGCTGTACCACTACGCCAGCGCCGCCGATGGCCAGGCGCTGGCTGCGCGCGGCCATCGCGTCGCCCGGCCCGGCGAGGTGTTCGCACTGGCGACGCCCCCGCCGTCCATGCCCGTCATGGAAGAGCGGGCGTGAACGCGCAGCATGACGTTTCGTCGGCGGTGGTCGACCGGCTGGCGCGCCCGCTGCGCGACCTGCGCCTGTCGGTGATCGAGGCCTGCAACTTCCGCTGCGGCTACTGCATGCCGGCCGACCGCATCCCGGACGACTACGGCCTGGACGCGGCCGGCAGGCTGAGCTTCGACCAGATCGACACCCTGGCCCGCGCCGCCGCGAGCCTCGGCGCGACCAAGCTGCGCATCACTGGTGGCGAACCCCTGCTGCGGCGCGGCCTTCCCGACCTCATCGCGCGCCTGGCCCGCATCGACGGGCTGGACGACCTGGCGATGACGACCAACGGCTCGCTGCTGGCCCGCCATGCCGCGGCCCTGCGCGCGGCCGGGTTGCGGCGCATCACGATCAGCCTGGATGCGCTGGAACCGGACCTGTTCCGCGCGCTGTCGGGCGGGCGTGGCGGGATCGCGGACGTGCTGGCGGGCATCGCCGCGGCCGAGGCGGCGGGTTTCGGCCCGCTCAAGATCAACTGCGTGGTCCAGCGCGGCGTCAACGAATCCCAGGTGCTGCCGCTGGTCGCGCACTTCCGCGGCAGCGGGCACGTGCTGCGCTTCATCGAGTACATGGACGTGGGCACGTGCAACGGCTGGCAGCGCGAGCGCGTGGTGCCCTCGGCCGAACTGCGCGACCGTATCCATGCGTCCTGGCCGCTGCGCGCGCTGGACGCGAACTACCGGGGCGAGGTGGCGCAGCGCCACGCGTTCGTGGACGGCGGCGGTGAGATCGGGTTCGTCAGTTCCGTGACGGCGCCGTTCTGCGGCGACTGCCATCGCGCGCGGGTCTCGGCCGACGGCCATCTGTACACCTGCCTGTTCTCCTCGCACGGCCAGGACCTGCGGCCGGCGCTGGCGCAGGGCGAGGCCGCCCTGGCCGCACGCCTGGCACAGGCCTGGTCCGCGCGCAGCGACCGCTACAGCGAGCTGCGCGGCAGCGCACGCGCGCAGCGCCGGCATGTGGAAATGTTCCTGGTGGGCGGATGAGCGCACGCACAGGTCGCGGCCGCACCGGCTACGATGGCGCCATGACTACAGGCAAGACCCTCACCCACCTGGACGCCAGCGGCCGGCCGGCCATGGTCGACGTGTCCGGCAAGGCGGTGACCGCGCGCGAGGCGCGGGCCGAATGCCGGGTGCGCTTCCCCGCCGGCGTGGCCGCGCAGCTGCGTCGCACCGGGCTGCGCAGCGCCAAGGGCGGCATTGTCGATACCGCGGTGATCGCCGGTACGATGGCGGTCAAGCGCACCCACGAGCTGATCCCGTTCTGCCATCCGCTGCCCATCGACGGCGTGCGCATCGCGATCGACTGGCATGGCGAGCGTGACCTGCGCATCGAATGCGCGGTCAAGACCGCCCATCGCACCGGCGTGGAGATGGAGGCGTTGACCGGCGCCACCGTCGCCGCGCTGACCGTCTACGACATGTGCAAGGCGCTCTCGCATGCGATCGTGCTGGGGCCGGCGAAGCTGGCCGGCAAGCGCGGCGGCAAGCGCGATTTCGGGGAAACGGCCTGATGGCGCGCGTCACCCTGCTGTATTTCGCCAGCCTGCGCGATGCCGCGGGCGCGCCCTCGGAAACGGTGGAGACCTCGGCCACCGATCTGGCCGCGCTCTACGCCGAGCTTCGCGGACGTCATGGCTTCGCACTGCCGGCCGAGCGTTTGCGGGTGGCGGCCGATGGCGAGTTCGCGCGCTGGAGCGACCCGGTTCGCGATGGCGCCGAGGTGGCGTTCATCCCGCCGGTGTCGGGGGGGTGAGCATGGTCGCCGGTACGCGCCACCCGTCGCCCCCGGTCCGCAGGCGGAAGCTGCCGGGAGGGTCCTGCGCATGAGCCGTTTCCGCATAGCCGATGCGCCGTTCGACATCGCGCCGCTGCGCGAGCGCCTGCTGCACGACCGCGCGGGCGCATTCGCCGCCTTCGAAGGCTGGGTGCGCGACCACAACGAGGGGCGTCCGGTCGATGGCCTGCGCTACGAGGCCTACGTCGCCCTGGCCGAGGCCGAAGGCGCGCGCATCGTGGAGGAAGCGCTGGTCCGGTTCGACGCGGTCGAGGCGTGCTGCGTGCACCGCATCGGCGACCTGGCCATCGGCGAGATGGCGGTCTGGGTGGGCGCGAGCGCGGCGCATCGTGGCGCAGCCTTCGATGCCTGCCGCTGGATCATCGACGAGGTGAAGGCACGCGTGCCGATCTGGAAGCACGAGCGCTATGCCGACGGCGGGACCGGCTGGCTGCATCCGCACCAGGACGTACCGTCTGGGGGCGGGCGGTAACCCTGTCGCCCCGGCGATCCGGACGGGCCGCCGCTGCTCCGGCGAGTCCTGTTTCATCCACGACCATCCCGTCCCGCCAACGAGGGTCCTCGACATGCACCGGGTCGCATCTCTCCTGCTGGTTCTCCCGTTCCTGTCCTTCATCGCGACCGCCCAGGACGCACTGCTGGTCGGCAACAAGAGCGACGACACCGTGTGGCGCATCTCGCTGGACGACGGCAGCCGTACCGGCGTGTTCGCCAGCGCCCCCGGGCCGCACGAGATCGCCGTCCTGCCCGACGGCCGGACCGCGGTGGTCACCGCCTACGGCCACGACAAGGCGGGCAGTACGCTGACGGTGCTGGATCCTGCCGCCGGCGCGTCGCGCAGCATCGGGCTCGGCCGCCACGGCCGTCCGCATGGCCTGCGCGTCCTGCCCGGCGGGGATGTACTGGTCACGACCGAGGAGAGCCATGCGCTGCTGCGCGTGGACCCGGTGGCGGGCGAAGTCGTCAGCGCGATCGACGTCGGCGATGGCGTCGGGCACATGGTCGCGGTGTCGCGCGACGGCGCCGTGGCTTACGTCAGCAAGATCGCCGCGGGCACGGTGCTGCGCGTCGACGTTGCCGCCGGGCGCGTGACCCATGAAGTCGCGTCCGGCGACGGCGCGGAGGGCATCGAGGTCGCGCCCGACGGCAGCGTCTGGGTGACGAACCGCGGCGAGGATACGGTGACCGTCCACGATCCGGACACGCTGGCCAAGAACGCCACGCTCGACAGCGCCGGTTTTCCGATCCGCGTGGCGTTCACGGCGGACGGCCGCCATGCCCTGGTCACCAACGCCAGGGCGGGGACGATGACGGTGTTCGACGCCGCCACGCGCGCGCTGGTCGCCACGGTCGCGCTGCGGCCGCAAGGCTCCGAGTCCGGCCAGAGCATGCTTGGCCAGGGGCCCATGCCGATCGGGGTGGTCGCCGATCCGCGGCGACCGCGCGTCTATGTCGCCATCAGCGGCGCCGATCGCATTGCTGTCGTCGACACGGACGGGTGGCGCGTGCTGGACTACTGGGCCACGGGCAGGCAGCCGGATGCACTGGGCATCGTCCGCCAGGATCGCGCCACAGGACATTAGACCGGAGGGCAGGAATGCGTGGACGGACGTGGTTGCTGGTGGCGCTGTGCCCGCTGGCGTTTCCAGGGTGCAGGACGGTGCCCGAAGCTCCGCCCGTCCCTGTCGCGAAGGTGGAGGTCGCGCTGGTGCCGCCGGCGCCCGGTGCGACGCGCATGCAGCTCGATCCGAGCCAGGCGTTCGTGTTCCCGCTGCTGCTCGACCCGGAGATGCCGGTCTATCCATCGGACCTGCTGGCGCTGCGGCTGCCGCCAGTGACGCTGTGCGTGGACGTGGATATCGGCGTGGACGGCCTGGTTTCGACGGCCCAGGTACGCGATGGCGAAGGCTGCCGGGCCGCGGGACCGCACGCGCCGCGTTTCGCCGCGGTGCTCGAGGACTCGGTGCGCCGCTGGCGTTTCGACCCGGCCCTGGTCTGCCGCACCCCCGACGGCCGCGCCGTGCCGGACGCCTGCGCCGAGCCCGATTCGATCGATACCCCGGTTGCGCTGCGCCTGTCCTATGCGGTCGCGTTCAGCCAGGAGGACGGACGGCCCCGGGTGGAACTCGCGTCCGATCCCAGCGCGCTACCGCCGGGGGACTGAATCCGTCGCTGCCGGGCGGACGACGCGTCACGTGGTCGTCCCCGGCCCGAGCGTGGAAAGAAGGGGCCGGCTGCGCCGCAACCATGCCTGCCAGCGCAGCGGACCGACCGTCGCGCCAGGAAGGCGTGCTCGAGGCCGGGGTAGGGATAGTCCGGGCCGGGCGGGCGAGTCCCCCGCTGCCTGAGGCCCGCGGGACGCGGGCAGGCGACGAGCCCGCCGCGCCGACGATGGCTACCCTGGCAGGCCGCTGACACCGTTGCGGCGGGTCGAAGGAGTGGATTGCCCGCTGACCGAAAGCCCTGCAGGCCGCAAAAAAGGCGATGACCCCGCCAGCTTGCCTCGGCACCCGCGTCGATCGATACCGTTGCTGCCTTCCGGCCCTGGCGGGGTTTTCGACCTAGCGTCGCGAGGGGCCGACGCGGCCACCATAGGACGGGGCGCGGCCA
>JAEXLY010000042.1 GCA_023444765.1 Pseudomonadota bacterium
CGCGCTGCGTTCCGGGCCCGCGATCCTGCAGGACCGGCCGTGAGCCGACGCATCCCACGCTGGCTGCAGGCGGCCGGCGCCGTGATGGCGGCGGCATCGGTGGCGCTGGCGGCCTACGCCTTGCACGGGGCCGGGCTCGAGGCACGCGGCAACCTGCAGATGGCCGCGGTAATGGGCTTCGGCCACGGCATCGCGCTGGCCGCCCTGGCGCGCGGTGCGCCCGCACGGCCGATGCTGGCCGCCCTGGCGATGCTGCTTGCCGGCGCCCTCGTGTTCGCCGGCGCGCTGGTGGCCAAGGCGCTGCTGGGCGCCTCGTCTGCGCCCGCGCCCCTGGGCGGCTTGCTGCTGATCCTGGGCTGGCTGCTGTACGCGGCCTCCGCGCTGCGCGACTGACGCATGCCCCGGTACGCACGCGGATTCGATACGACGGCAGCGGCGACGCACCTGCAGCGGGTGGACCGCCGCCTGGCGGCCTGGATGCGACGCGTTGGCGAGATCGGCCCGGAGCCGCGCTGGCGGGCCCGGTTCGATCCGGTCGATGCACTCGCGCGGGCCATCCTGTTCCAGCAGCTCAGCGGCAAGGCCGCTTCGACCATCGTGGGCCGGGTCGAGGCCGCGATCGGCAGCGCGCGCCTGCATGCCGATACGCTGGGCCGTATCGACGATGCGGCGCTGCGCGCGTGCGGGGTATCGGGCAACAAGACGCTGGCGTTGCGCGACCTGGCGGCGCGCGAGGCGCGGGGGGAGATCCCCACGCTGCGGCAGATGTCCTCCATGCACCACGACGAGATCGTCGCGGCACTGGTGCCGGTGCGCGGCATCGGGCGCTGGACGGTGGAGATGATGCTGATGTTCCGGCTCGGCCGCCCCGACGTGCTTCCCGTCGACGATCTGGGCATCCGCAAGGGGCTGCAGCGCGTGGACCGGCTGGACGCCATGCCGACGCCGAAGCAGCTCGCCGAACGTGGCGAGCGCTGGGGTCCCTACCGCACCTATGCCGGTCTGTACCTGTGGCGCATTGCCGATCTGGGTGTGGCGGCAGGCGCGCCCACCAACCGCTCGCAGGATTGAGCGCGGGACGTCCGGACCGGAGCAGGGCAACGGGACGCCGCGACCCGGCCCCGCCGCGGTGTCGGGCGGCTCAGCCTCGCTGGCCCTGCCGCAGGTAACGCCAGTGCCAGGGCTCGTAGACGATGCCGTGCGGATTGTTCCGGGGGTAGCTCATCTCGAACCCGAACCCGCCTGCACGTGCCTGCAGCCAGGCGAAGGCGGTGGTCCGCTCGAAGGATTCCTCGGCCGGTGGTTCGCCCGGCGTCCCGATGTCGAGCGCGTCGCCGGAGTGGTGCTCGCTGAAGCCGGGCGCGGCGTTGACCTCGAGGATGGCGGCCATCGACAGGCCCCGCGCCAGCTTCCGTTGGAAGATGCCGAGCTGGTAATCGTGGCTGCGATAGCCCGAGACCGCCTCCAGCACGACATCGTCCCCGGCCGCAGCCGCGCGCATGCGCTGCCAGGCGCGTCCGGCATCGGGCAACAGCCACAGCGGACGGCGGTAGCGGTCGAAGTCCGCCAGCGCCAGCACGGCGGGCTCGGGAACGAGGGCCAGCGTGGAGCGTCCGGCGTAGGACTCCGCGTCAAGGCCGAGCGCGGCGAGTCGCCCGGCGATTCCGTGCACGGGAAGGCGGGCGGCATCGCCCGCGTGCGGCGACGGGTCGGCCTCGAGCAGATCGAGCGCCTGGTCGAGGCCGGGCTCGCGCGCCAGTCGCGGCACCAGCGGCATCAGCCCCTCGGGCAGCGCGGCGGCGAGATATGTTCCGTCGCGTTTGCGTCGGAGCACCCGCGTCGCGCGCGAGAGCGTACGGGCATCGCCGTTGGCGCGTGCGCGCAGCAGCCACGCAGGCCAGAGTTCGATCTCCGGCGTGTTGAGCAGGTTGCGGGCGGACACGCGCATCGGCGCAGCTTATCGGTGCGCCGCGGGCGTCGCCAGTTCGCGCAGGTGGCCGAGCAGGTCGAGCGGCCTGGCCGGGCTGAGCAGCAGCACCTTGCCGTCGCGCTGCGGCAGCACCAGGACGCGGTCGAACGCGGTGAGCAGGCAGAATGCCCGCTGGCGGTTGCGCAGCAGATAGTGGCCGGCGCGGAAGCCGGGCAGGCCCAGACGGTTGAGGCCCAGCATCGGTGCGTGGCCGGTATGCTCTGCCAGGTCCAGCACGCGTGCCTGCGCCAGGTCCAGTGCATCGACGGCGACGCGGCGGGTGTAGAAGGCCGCGGCTACCACGAGTTCGCGTCCATCGATCCAGATGCGTCGCCGGCCCAGTGCCAGCAGAGGAGCGAGCATCAGCAGGGCGGCCGCGGCCGGTGCCAGCGCGCGGGCGGGGAGACGCAGTTCATCCGCGACCAGGAACCAGGTCGCAACCAGGACGCCCGCTGCCGCCAGCAGCAGACACAGCCATGGTGCGCGCGACAGCGGCGCCAGCGGGAATTCCTGCCGGGTCATCGATACGACTCCGGCGTCGGCGCGACGGCGGCGGTCCTCGCATGCGGCAGGCGCGGTGCAGCCTTGCGTCCGCCGGGAAGCCGTCCCATGTCACGCCGTCCTTTTCAGGTACAGGCGGACCGAATCCACCGCGCTGGTGTGGCTGACCGCCACCAGTTCCCAGCCCTGGCGCGAATGCCGGTCCAGCTCTTCCTGGATCTTGTCGGTCAGCTTGCTGTTGAACAGGGTGGTCGTGACCTCGACCACCTTGTGTTCCAGACGCTGGGTCATGACGGTTCCTCCTGTTCCTGTCCTTCCGGCGGCGGGTGCGGCAGCCGGCCCGCCTTGCGCAGGGCATCGCGCAGGACGTACTCGATCTGCGCGTTGAGGCTGCGCAGCTCGTCGTCGGCCCATTTCTGGGCGGCCGCCAGCACGTCCGCACCGATCCGCAGCGGGTAGGCCTTGCGTTCGGCCATCAACGCCGTCTCCGCAGATGCAGCAGCATCGACGCCAGCAGGGCGTTGACGACGACCACCATGACCACCGCCACCGTGGTCGCTGCGCCACGATCTCCGTCGGCGAAATACAGGCCGATCGCGCCGGCGAACATGGCCAGCGCGATCCCGGCCCAGCGCAGGGCGAGTCCGCGGGCCGCGGGATCGACCGCGACCGCGCGCGCCTGCCACGCGGCGATTCCCAGCGCCGGCAGCGCGGACAGCGCGATCAGGAGTGGCCCGAGCCCCTGCATGCCCGTCAGTACAGCGTGCCGGCGTTGACGATCGGCTGGGTGCTGCGATCGCCGCACAGCACCACCAGCAGGTTGCTGACCATCGCCGCGCGACGCTCCTCGTCCAGGCGCACCGTGCCGTTCTTCTCCAGCTCGGCCAGCGCCATCTCCACCATGCCCACGGCACCTGCGACGATGCGCGTGCGCGCGGCGATCACCGCATTGGCCTGCTGCCGCTGCAGCATGGCCTGGGCGATCTCGGGCGCGTAGGCCAGGTGGCTGATGCGGGCCTCGAGCACGTCGACGCCGGCCGAGGTCAGGCGTTCGTCGAGCTGCTCCTTGAGCCGCTCGGAAATCTCCACCGGATGGCTGCGCAGCGAGATGTCGCCGTCCTGGTGCTGGTCGTAGGGGTAGCTGGTGGCCATCGCGCGCAGCGCGGCCTCGGACTGGATGTGGACGAAGCTCTCGTAGTCGTCGACGTTGAACACCGCCTCGGCCGAATCGACCACGCGCCACACGATCACCGCCGCGATCTCGATCGGCGAGCCGTCCAGTTCGTTCACCTTGAGCTTGCCGCTCTCGAAGTTGCGCACCCGCAGCGACACCTTCTTCTTGCTGTAGAAGGGGTTGTTCCAGCGCAGCCCGTTCTCCTTTGCGGTGCCGACGTACTTGCCGAACAGGCTCAGCACCGCGGCCTGGTTGGGCTCGACCATGTACAGGCCCAGCAGGCACAACGCCGCCACCAGGCCACCCAGCAGCGCAAGCACGAACTGCAGGGGCGCACCCGCGGCATTCACGGCGAGCCAGCCGGCCGCAAGCATGGCCGCGAGCAGGGCGAGAAGCATCGGGATGCCGGGCAGCGAACGGATGGGGTTCTCTTTCATGGCGGTCTCCGATGGGCTCAGTGGAAGGGCGGCAGCGCGCCGCCCGCCAGCGCCGCGCAGGCGGACAGGAGGGCCAGCAGCGCCACGATGCGGCCGGCGTGGCGCGGGTAACGGCGCTGGATGGGATGGATGGGGTGCGGCATGCGATCGCTCCTGCGATGTCTCGCTGATTTGATATCAAATTGATATCAGAAAAGTCAAGGATGGCGAGTGCCGCTGCATCACGCGGCCACCCGTGCGCGGTCGCTACCCCGCCGCCGGCCTGCGGGGGAGGGGCGGACGCGCCGTGGCTAGAATGGGCGCCTTTTCGCGCCCGGACACGCCCATGCCCACCCTCGGAACCCCGCTCACGGCCTCGGCCACCCGCGTGCTGCTGCTGGGCTCGGGCGAACTGGGCAAGGAAGTGGCGATCGAACTGCAGCGGCTCGGAGTGGAAGTCATCGCCGCCGACCGCTACGCCGACGCCCCCGCCATGCAGGTGGCGCACCGCAGCCACGTGCTCGACATGCTCGATCCGGCCGCGCTGGCGGCGCTGATCGAGCGCGAGCGCCCCGATCTGGTGGTGCCGGAGATCGAAGCCATCCACACCCCGACCCTGGTCGCGTTGGAACGCGACCGCGGCCAGCGCGTGGTTCCCACCGCACGCGCAGCCTGGTTGACCATGGATCGCGAAGGCATCCGCCGCCTCGCCGCCGAAACCCTGGGGTTGCCCACGTCGCCCTACCGCTTCGTCGACACGGAAGCGGAGTACCGCGAGGCCGTCGCTGCGATCGGGCTGCCCTGCGTGGTCAAGCCGGTGATGTCGTCTTCGGGCAAGGGCCAGAGCACGCTGCGTGCGGAAGCCGACATCGGCCCGGCCTGGGACTACGCCCAGACCGGCGGGCGGACGGGCGCCGGGCGCTGCATCGTCGAGGGCTTCGTCGACTTCGATTACGAGATCACCCTGCTCACCGTGCGCCATGCCGGCGGCACCTCGTTCTGCGCGCCGATCGGCCACCTGCAGCGCGACGGCGATTACCGCGAAAGCTGGCAGCCGCAGCCGATGTCGCCGCGCGCGCTGGAGCGTTCGATGCAGATCGCGCGCGCGATCACCGGCGATCTTGGCGGCTGGGGCGTGTTCGGGGTGGAACTGTTCGTGAAGGGCGACGAGGTCTGGTTCAGCGAAGTTTCTCCGCGCCCGCACGACACCGGCCTGGTCACCCTCGTGTCGCAGGAGCTGAGCCAGTTCGCCCTCCACGCGCGCGCCATTCTCGGGCTGCCGGTGGGTGCGGCCGATGGCGGCTTCGTTCCGCAGCGCGGACCGTCGGCTTCCAGCGCGATGCTCGCGCAGGGCAGCGGCGTGCCGGTGTTCGGGAACCTCGCCGCCGCGCTGCGCAACCCGGATACGGCCCTGCGCCTGTTCGGCAAGCCGCGCGTCGAGGGGCAGCGCCGCGTGGGCGTGACCCTGGCACGGGCGGAGTCGGTCGATGCGGCGCGCGCCGTCGCGCGCGATGCGACCGCGGCCATTACCATCGAGCTGGAGTAGCGCCTTCCCGGCGCGCCGCGTCCCGACCGATGGAGCAGGCATGAAAGGCAGCAGCGGCTACGCCGTGTTCTTCTATCCGCAGGCACTGGAAGCACTGGGCGAGGCGATCAAGCCCTACCTCCAGGACAGCCAGGGCGGACCGCACGTGGTCTGCCACGAGATCGACACCGCCGGCGCCTTCGTCGAGATGAGCATGTCGGCAGTGGCCGGGGACGGGCAGCAGGTCACGCTCGATCTGCTGGTCCCCACCGGCATGGTACGGATGATCGTCTCCAGCCAGCAGCCGGGCAGTTTCGGTTTCCGGCCGCACACGCCGGTGGCGACGGCGCCGTCGGCGCAGGGCGACGCCGCTCCGGCGGACGCGCCTGCGGAACCACGCTCGGGCTGAGCCTGCCGCAGCGATCCGCCGGCTCAGTCCAGCAGGTCCACCCACACCAGGTGATGGTCGCTGGCGCCGGTGATCGCCTCGTCCGGATGTCCCGGCGGCGGCCAGAACACGCCCGAACCGGCCAGGCGGAAGCCGGCCGACGGCAGCACGTAGTCCAGGCGCAGGTTGCCCACTCGCGGGCCGAAACGGCCGGTGTCGTGGGCATGCACGCCACGATGCCCGCCGTTGCCCGGGTCGGTCGCGGCCGCCGCGGCGGCGCCCCGGCTGCGCGGCGGTTCGTGGCGCAGCACGCGTGGATGCTCGAGCAGCGCGTTGATGGCTGCGGGGTCTCCGGCGCCATCGGCCGGGTCGTTGTTGAGATCGCCCACGATCACGAAACGCGCATCGGCCGCCAGCCCGCCGCAGCGGCCCGCGTCGTCGCACAGCCACGTGTCATGCCCGGGGGCATGCGTGAGGTAGTCGCGCCACAGCCGGATCTCGTCGTGGTTGCGCGCCACGTTGCGCTTCTCGGGCCCGTCGAACGCGGGAGGCGTGGGATGCGAGGCCAGCAGGTGTACCTCGCCCAGCGGCGTGTCCACCGGCACGTCCCAGTGCGACTTCGAGGACAGGCGCAGCTGTTCCCAGACCGCGTCCGGATGGAAGGGCGCGCCGGTGGCCGGATCCAGTGGGCGACGCGCCCCGGGCATCGCGCTCCAGCGCAGCAATCGGAAGCTCCGCACGCGCGCGGCATCGATCGGATGCCTGGACAGCACCAGCATCCCGTACTGTCCCGGGTGCAGGCCGTAGCCCCAGGCGTCGTTGCCCCGTTCGCGGCCGTCGCCGCCGACGCTGCCATTCCCGTCCAGGTCCAGCCCGCTCGGCACGCCGGTGTTGACCGGCGCGAGGTAGCGGTAGGGATAGTGCAGCGCCTCGCCGCCGCCGGGCTGCGCCTGCTCCAGGTAGCGGCGCTGGAACAGGTCGGCGGCACGCCCTCCCGCGTCGTAGTCGAACTCGTTGAGGAGGACGACGTCAGGCCGCACCTTCTGCAGCACGGCGGCGATGCGTCGCGCCCCGGTGCTGCCCAGTTCCAGCCGGCGAACGAGCCCCCCGGCGTCCTCGTCGTACAGCGAGACGTTGAAGCGGGCGACGCGGAGCGGAGCGGGGCTGGGCATCTGGGAACCGGGCTGCGGCGGAGTACCGTGGACGTTGACGCGCACGCAGCCGGCCAGTGCAAGGGCGGCGAGCGCGAGTGCGGCGAGCGCGAGCGGGCGCATGGGCCTCATGCCGGATCGATCGATGCGAATGGCCGCCACTGGCGCCCGTCGAACCCTTCCAGCGGGTGGAACCTGCGCTTGTAGTCCATCTTGCCGTGTCCTGCGATCCAGTAGCCGAGGTAGAGGTGGCGGCGGCGTTCGCGCAGGGCCCATTCGACCTGTCGCAGGATCGCCAGCGTGCCGAGGCCGCGTCCGGCCAGCTCGGGATCATAGAAGGTGTACACGGCCGACATCGCCTGCGCGTCGATATCGGTGACCGCGACCGCCAGCAGGCGCCCCAGTTCGCGCAGTTCCAGGAATCGCGTGTTCGCCCAGCTGCCCACCAGGAACTGGTCGAACTCGTGCGCGCCATGCCCGTCCATGCCGCCGCCGGGATGGCGGGCGGCCAGGTAGCGCTGGTACAGCTCCAGCGCCTCCTCGCTGCGCTGGGCCGGCAGGACGCGCGCCTCGACCCGGGCGTTGCGCGCCATGCAGCGGCGCTGGCTGCGGTCCGGACGGAACTCCTCCACCGGGATCCGCACCGCAACGCAGGCGCGGCAGCCCACGCAGTGCGGCCGGTAGACGATATCGCCCGATCGGCGGAATCCCCACTGCAGCGCCTGCGGGTAGAAGGCGGCCAGGCGCTCGTCGTGGGGGTCGAACACCAGGTCGCGCGCGGTCCGCTCTGGCCAGTAGCCGCAGGGGTGCTCGCCGGTATGGAACAGCCGGAGGTTGTCGTTCTCGCGCATTGCAGCGGCAGCATACTGCGGCCCGGTCGCAGGCGCCGCGATGGATATCCGCCAGCTGAATCGCGCCGCCGGACGGTCAACGGGGCCCGGGCGCCGCGCGTTGGAGTTGGCACGGCGGCGCTGGAGCCGCTTCCCGAGGAACCCGCACATGAAGCACCGAATCCTGTTCACCGCGCTCGCGCTTGCGGTCCTGTCCGCCGGCGCGGCCGCCGCCGAGCCGACGAACGCGCAGCAGCGTGGCGCGAGGGCGGCCCTGGACGCCAACGGCGACGGCGTCATCGACCGCGCGGAGGCGGCGAGGCATCCGCGCCTGGCCGAGCGTTTCGACCAGCTCGACCGCAACGGCGATGGCCGGCTCGACGCGAGCGAGCGCCCGCAGCACCGCCAGGGCGGCCAGGGCCGCCATGGCGGCAAGGGCTGGCAGCACCGGGGCCAGCACGGTCACCACGATCCCGCGCGCCTGGACAGCGACGGTGACGGCCGGCTCAGCCGCGCGGAGGTCGACGCCGGCACAGCGGGGCGCAAGGGGCGCGCCAGTCCGCTGGCCGAGCAGTTCGCGGCGATCGACGCCAACCGTGACGGCTACCTGGTCCGCAGCGAACTGCGCGCCTGGCACGAGCGCCAGCGGCCCGAGCGCGAGGCGCGGATGCGCAAGCGTTTCGATGAACGTTTCGCAGCCGCCGACCTCAACGGCGACGGCAAGCTCAGCCGCGTGGAGGTCGACGAGAAGATGCCGCGCATGTCAGCGCGCTTCGCCTGGATGGACGACAACCGCGACGGCTTCCTGAGCCGCGACGAGCTGCAGCCGAAAGGGCGCTGAGCTTCAGCCGCAAGG
>JAEXLY010000071.1 GCA_023444765.1 Pseudomonadota bacterium
GTCGCATCCGGCTCCACCTGCGGGACCACTGGCGCCGCATCGGCGACCGCCGCCGGCATGCGTTCTCCAGGGGCGGCAGGAACGGACGCATCGTCCGGCTGGACCGGCGGGGTGCCGGCCTGCACGATCGACGGCGTGGGCTGCCCCGCCGCTTCGAGACCGGCATCGGGGAGCTGGCGACCGACGAACACCGCCATCAACGCGACCGACGCGGCGACCGCCGCTCCGCCTCCCCAGCGCACCAGGCGCGGCCGCACCGTCCGCCGCTGCACCGGCTCTGCCATCGCGGCACCGCCAGCGGTTCCCACGGCCATCGACACCCTGCGCGCGAAGTCGGCCGGAAGCAGATCGTTGCGCTGGCCGCGGAGCACGTCGCCGCAGACCTGCCAGCGCTCCCAGCAGGCCGCCAGCTCGGTGTCGTGCTGCAGCCTGCGCAGCATGAACTTCGCCTCGTCCGGCGACAGCTCGCCGTCGAGCATCGCCGACAGCTGCTGGCGGTGGTAGACGAACAGTTTGTCCGGATCGGGGACGATCTGGACGGCCTCGTTGTCATCGACGGAAGTCATTTTGCCGCACGCTCCGGTCTGGTGTCGCTGTCCAACAGGGGTTTCATCTGCGCATCGATCGCCTCGCGCGCACGGAAGATGCGCGAACGCACCGTCCCGATCGGGCAATCCATGCGCTGGGCGATCTCCTCGTAGCTCAGGCCATCGACCTCGCGCAGCGTGATCGCCAGCCGGAGCTCCTCGGGCAGTGCTTCGACCGCCCGGACCACCGTTTGTTCCAGCTGCTGGCGCATCAGTTCACGCTCGGGCGTGTCGCTGTCGCGCAGGCGGACGCCGGCATCGAACTGTTCGGCGTCCTCCACCTCGATGTCCGCGCCCGGCGGGCGGCGGTTGCCCGCCACCAGATGGTTCTTGGCCGTGTTCACCGCGATGCGGTGCAGCCACGTATAGAACTGCGCGTCGCCGCGGAAGTTGCCGATCGCCCGGTAGGCGCGGATGAAGGTGTCCTGGGCCACGTCCTGGACTTCGCTCCAGTCGTGCACGTAGCGCCCGATCAGGGCGGCGATACGGTGCTGGTAATTGCGCACCAGCAGGTCGAACGCGGCACTGTCGCCGCGCTGCACGCGCTTGACCAGTTCGAGGTCCAGTGACTGGGTGTCGATCTCGGCCATCGGGCCTGGGCACTCCTGGTTGGCCGGCCGTGGCCGGGCGCTGTGACCTGCGGTGGGGCGGGAAGTTCCCGCATCCGCACGATCTGGGGGCTGCGAGGGGCGGCCTCAAGCCGCGATGCCGGTCGGCCGTCGGGGTGGCGGGGCTGCGGATTTGACTGCGACGCAACACCCTCTGGATCATAAGGGACTTCCCATACCCTAACGGATGGTCCCGCATGATCGCTGGCCTCGATGGACTGCGCTTCAGCCACTGGCAGGTCGAACTGCGCCCGGACGGGGTGCTGGTGCTCGCGTTCGACCGCGCCGGCGAATCGGTCAACACCTTCGCCCAGGATGTCCTGCTCGAACTCGACGGCCTGCTCGAGCGCCTCGCGCTGGATCCGCCCAAGGGGCTGGTGCTGCGTTCGGCCAAGGACAAGGGCTTCATCGCCGGCGCCGACATCCGCGAGTTCGCCGAGTTCGACCGCAAGGGCACCATCGGCGACTCGATCCGCCGCGGCCAGCAGGCGTTCCAGCGCCTGGCCGAACTGCCCTGTCCCACGGTGGCGGCCATCCACGGCTTCTGCATGGGCGGCGGCACCGAGATCGCGCTGGCCTGCGACTATCGCGTGGCGAGCAGGGATCCCTCCACCCGCATCGGCCTGCCCGAGGTGAAGCTGGGCATCTATCCCGGGTGGGGCGGCAGCGTGCGGCTGCCGCGGCTGGTCGGCGCGCCAGCGGCGATGGACGTGATGCTGAGCGGGCGCAACCTGTCGGCATCGGCGGCCCGTGCGATGGGCGTGGTGGACAAGGTCGTGGAGCCGGCGCTGCTGGTGGATGCAGCTGCCGAACTGGCGCTACGCGGCACGCAGCGTCCGTTCAAGCAGCGGTTCCTGGGCTGGGTCACCAACACCTGGCCGGCGCGCCAGCTGCTGGCGCCGGTGCTGGTGAAGCAGGTCGCGCGCAAGGCGCGCAAGGACCACTACCCGGCGCCCTACGCATTGATCGAGACCTGGCGCCGTAGCGGCGGCGGCATCCAGGCGCTGCTCAAGGCCGAGCAGAAATCGGTGGTGAAGCTGGCCGCCACCCCGACGGCGCGCAACCTGACGCGCGTGTTCTTCCTGATGGAGCGGCTCAAGGGCCTGGGCGGCAAGGACCCGCACGGCGTCTCGCACGTGCACGTGGTCGGCGCCGGCGTGATGGGCGGCGACATCGCCGCGTGGTCGGCCTACAAGGGTTTCGAAGTGACCCTGCAGGACCGCGAGCAGAAGTTCATCGACGGCGCGCTGTCGCGCGCGCAGGAACTGTTCGCGAAGAAGGTGAAGGACGAGGCGAAGCGTCCCGCGGTTGCGGCAAGGCTGAAATCGGACCTCGCCGGCGAGGGTGCGGCACTGGCGGACCTGGTGATCGAGGCGATCATCGAGCGTGCCGACGCCAAGCGCGAGCTGTATGCGGGTATCGAGCCGCGGCTCAAGCCCGACGCCCTGCTCACCACCAACACCTCGTCGATCCCGCTGGAGGAGTTGCGCGGCCATATCGCGCGCCCGGCCCAGTTCGCCGGCCTGCACTACTTCAACCCGGTCGCACTGATGCCGCTGGTGGAGATCGTCCGCCACGACGCGATGTCGCCACGGACCGAGCAGCGCCTGGCCGCGTTCTGCAAGGCGCTGGACAAGCTGCCGGTGCCGGTCGCAGGCACGCCCGGGTTCCTGGTCAACCGCCTGCTGTTCCCGTACATGCTCGAGGCGGCGACCGCGTATGCCGAGGGCATCCCCGCGCCGGTGATCGACAAGGCGGCGGTGAAGTACGGCATGCCGATGGGGCCGATCGAACTGATCGACACGGTCGGCCTGGACGTGGCCTATGGTGTCGGCCAGGAGCTGGCGCCGTTCCTCGGACTGCAGATTCCGCCGGCGCTGGCCAACCCGCCCGAAGCCGGCAAGCGCGGCAAGAAGGACGGCCAGGGCATCTACGCCTGGGAGCAGACCCCGAAGGGCAGCAAGCCGAAGAAGCCCGAGGTGCCGAAGGACTACAAGGCTCCGGACGACCTCGAGGATCGCCTGATCCTGCCGCTGCTCAACGAAGCGGTCGCGGCGCTGCACGAGGGCGTGGTGTCGGATGCCGAACTGCTCGACGCGGGCGTGATCTTCGGGACGGGCTATGCGCCCTTCCGCGGTGGCCCGATCCAGACGATCCGCGACGTGGGCGCCGACGTGCTGCTGGCGCGCCTGCAGACCCTGCAGTCCAAGTACGGCGACCGGTTCGCGCCGCGGCCGGGCTGGGAGAATCCCGCACTGCGCAAGGATGCGGAGCCGGCGGGACTGGCGTGAACCGCTGAAGGCCGTCCCGGCAACCGGGGCGGCGGTGTGCCGCCCGGCGCGGAGATCGTCGGCAAACCCGCGCACGCGGGTGCCCGCTCCACGTCACGCCGCGTACGCGCGGTCCGGGGCTACATCCGCGACGAACGCAATGCGACGTCGGATCGCGACCACGCGGCGTCGAATACGCGCTTCGCTTCGGCCGCCTCCGGCTTGTCCTGTGCCTCCAGGCTCCTGGCAAGACCGTAGAGCGACCAGCCATTGCCGGGGTTGCGCCGCAGTTCCTCGCGGTACACCGCCTCCGCCTCGACGTTGCGGCCCGCCTGCAGCAGGATCGCGCCGAGCGTCTGGCGCACCGGCGCGTGCCAGCCGGGCGGTTCGTCGTAGGGAATGCCGCCTTCAATCGCCACCGCCGCCTCCAGCGCGGCGATGGCCTCGTCGAAGTCGCCGCCCGCGGCCGCCAGTTCGGCCGTCACCGTACGTTCGGCGATACGCGCCGCGTGCGCCAGCGGATAGCGGTCCCAGACCAGCAACGCCTCCATCGCAGGATCCGCAGCCAAGGGCCGCAGCGCGGCGAGATGGGCCTGCGCATCGGCGGTGCGCGCCTGCCGGATGGCCGCCATCGCCTGTGCGTAGTGCCAGATCGCGGTGACATAGGGCAGGTCCGGCGCCGGGTTGTCGACGCCGACGATCTCGTCCCAGCGGCCGAAGCGCACACGGTCGAACCAGGGCGTCAGCCAGTAGTGCTGCAGTCCCGCGAATCCGGGCTGCCGCATCAGTTCCGGCAGGTTGGTGCGTTCGGACGTGGCCAGCGCCGAATCCCGGGCGACGGTGGCATTGCCTTCCATGCTCGCGGCGAACCAGAGGAAATGGTGGTTGTGCGGCACGTAACCCAGCGGATACACGCCCTGGGTATTGCCGCGGCACAGCGCGAGATAGGCGTCGTCGGCCTCGATCGCCCGCTGGTTGGCGATGACCGCGTCGTGCCAGCGGCCGACGCGCGCATAGATGTGCGCGGGCATGTGCACCAGATGCCCGGAGCCGGGCACCAGCGTGCGCAGCCGGTCGGCCGCCTCGACGCCCCGCTGCGGGTCCGCCGAGGCCTCGACCGCATGCACGTACAGGTGCAGGGCGCCGGCATGGTCGGGGGCGCGCGCCATCACCGATTCCAGGATCTCCACCACTTCGGCGGTATGGCCCTTGGGCTGGAGCTGCGCGTCGTAGTAGTCCCAGGCTGCAGGTCCATCAGCGCTTCGGCAAGCAGCACGGCGGCATCCAGATCGTCCGGCCGCGAGGTCGCGAGGTTGCGCATGGCCCCGGCATAGGCGTCGTCGAGCGCATGCCGGTCCTGCGGCGGCTGCTCCGCGTAACGCGTGGACAGTGCCCGGATGAAGGCCTGCTCGCGCCCGCTGGCAGCGGGCGCCAGTTCAAGTGCACGCTGCAGGCGCTGCCAGGCGTCTTCGTTGTCGGCCGGGTCCATCGCGGCGTTGACGTGCGGCCCCAGCACCAGCGATGCCCCCCACCAGCACATGGCGCAGTCCGGATCGAGTTCGGTGGCCTTGAGGAAGGACCGCTCCGCGGCGTCGTGGTTGAAGCCGAAGGTCAGCATGAGCCCCTGGTCGAACCAGCGCTGCACCTCGGGGTGCGTCGTGGTCACCGGGAAACGGTGGTCGCCGAGGCCTTCCAGCAGGTGCGCGCCGATCATCGCCATCTCCGGCGGCGAAACCGCCGGTGCGGCGGCGGCGGTCTGGGCCACGGGACGGTCGCAGGCGGGCAACGCGCAGGCTGCGATCGCGCACGCCAGCGTCAGGGAACGGGTTTTCACGATGCGGGGGACTCCGAAGGCTGATCCGGCGCGCCGGCCGCGAAGGCCGGTCCGGCCGGGGGATGCAGCAGCCCCCTCTACTGCCCTGTGGCCCCGCGCTGCGGAGCCGGCACATCACCCAACGCCGGACGGTGCCACGGGCGGACAGTCCCACGCGGAACGGCGTCCAACCGGCGTCCCGGGGCCGCCGGAGCCCTCCCGTGGTTCAGTCTTCCAGGCCGAGGCTGCGCAGCGCGGCCTCCAGCGCCGCGCGCTGCGCCTGCAGCGTGTCCGGGCCGTCATAGGGGAACACCGTCCAGGTCTCCGCGGCCCGCATCGATTCGCCGGGGCCGAGGCTGCGCAGCGGGGCGTGCACCTCGAGTTCGAGGATGCCGGCCCGCGGGTCGTCGGCGTGCCATTGCTGGTAGATCTCGACCTGGCCGTGCTCGGGATCGATCAGCGCGTCGGGCTGCCGCTCGAACCGGACCAGCAGCAACTGCCCCGCATTGAAGCCGGCGATCCAGCCCGCCGACGGGGCGATGAAGATCTTTCCGCGACGGCCGCCCTTGCCGGCCGGGGGCGGATCGAGCCGCAGCGAGTACAGCCCGTCTTCCCACCAGGCCACGGGACCGTCGAACGTCGTGTCGGTATCCGCACGCAGCCGCGCATCCTCCGGTCGCGCCACCGGCGCGAACACGCGGCTGCCGGCGGGCAGGCGGGTATTGAACCAGAGGTCGCGGCGCACTTCGCGGTCGCGCCGGTTCACCGCTTCCGCGACCAGCTCCAGTGTCGCAGGCGCCCCACCCGACAGCCGGAACGACTGGATGGCCTGCAGGCCGCTCACCGGGCTGGCGACGCCTTCGAGCACCAGCGAACGCGGGCCATGCTCGACGATGCGGTTGCGCGCATGTCCCAGCCAGGGATCCGGTGGCCAGGGCGCGGCGTCCGCCCGCCGCTGCGGATTCACGTCCTGGTCGAGCCACCACCGCGACTGCGGACCCAGCCACAGTTCGTGCCCGAAGTAAGGCAGGTCCGGACCGTCGGCGGAGGGCTGCGGCGCAGGGACGGTTTCCAGCGCGGGGCCGACCTTGAGCACGTTGCCGCGCCCCGGCAGGGACAGGTGCACCACCCGCCCGCCGATCCCCGGCGCGACCTCCAGCTGGAGATGGCCGTCGTCGAGCCGGATGCGTTCGGCCGCGCCCCCGGCATCGGCGACGTGCGTCGCGGGCCCTGAAGCCTGGGCCGGCAGGACCAGCGCCACGCCCAGCCACAGCAGCGCCGCAACGCGTCGCAGGCAGGGCGCGAACCCTCCCATCACATCGTGTGCGTGGGCTTCTCGGACGACAGCGTCCCGGCCAGCAGCGTCTCGATCTTGCCGCGCACGTTCTCGCCTTCCGGGGTGTCGGCGAACTGCACGCCGACCCCCGCGGTGCGCGCCCCCTGCGCCCCGGTGGGCGTCACCCAGACCACCTTGCCGGCGACCGGCAGGCGCTCGTGGGATTCGGGCAGGGTGAGCAGCAGGAACACCTCGTCGCCGAGGAAGTAACGCCGCGGCGTGGGCACGAAGATGCCGCCGTTCTTCAGGTAGGGCATGTAGGCGCTGTAGAGCTGGGCCTTGTCTTTCAGCGCCAGCGAAAGGATGCCCTGGCGTGCGCCGCCGGCGGTCGTGTTCATCGATACCTCGTGTGTGCGGACGCCGGGGCCCGGTGCCCTCAGCCGCGCCAGGACAACAGCAGCTCCGCGACGGCGAGATCCGCGCGCACCGTGGTGCGCAGCAGGTCGCGCGTGCGGTTGGCCGCGTCGAACCACCGGGCCAGCTTCCGGATTCGCGCCGGATCGGTCAAGCCCGAGGCTTCCGCCAGCGCGAGGTCCGCGGCGTGGCGCAGGCGCAGGTCCGTGAGCTCGTCGCCAGCCCAACGCTGTGCCGCCTCCACGGGCGCAAGGTCGCCCCGGGCCAGCCGCGCGAGATCCCCGGCCACCTCGCGCCGCAGCTGCATGCCGCCGTCGCGCAGCCAGGCATCGGCCAGCCCGGGATGTCCGCGTGCGGCGCCCAGCGCTTCGGCCGCCTCCTGCTGCGGATGTCCCTGCGACCGCAGCCAGTCCAGCGCTTCGCCCGGGGGCGGCAGCCGGAACTCCAGCCGCTGGCAGCGGCTGCGGATCGTGGCCGGCAGGCGCGCGGGGTTGGACGCCACCAGCCACAGGTAGCGGCCCGGCTGCGGCTCCTCCAGCGTCTTGAGCAGCGCGTTGGCGGCGGCGGTGTTGATCGCGTCGGCGGGATCGACGATCGCCACCTGGGTGCCGCCGTACTGCGGGGTCAGCGCCAGCTTCTCCGACAACTCCCGGATCTGCTCGATCACGATCTCGCTGCGCAGTTTCGTGCCCTCGCGATTGGGCTGCAGGCCCACCACGTGGAAATCCGGATGCGTCCCCGCCCCGATCAGATGCGCCGCGCGCGGGTCGTGGGCCCCGAGCAGATGCGCTGCCAGGCGCTCGGCCACCGCGCGCTTGCCCAGCCGCGCCGGGCCGCAGATCAGCAGCGCATGGCCGAGGCGGCCTTCGGACAGCGTCCGCGTCGCATGGTCGAACGCACGCTGCTGCCATGGGGCAAGCGTGGTGCTCATGCGCCGGCCATCCACGCGCGCAGCAGGCGCACGGACTCCGCGGCCACGTCGGCCGCCGGCGCCGATGCGTCGATCACGCGGAAACGCTCCGGCTCGGCGGCGGCCCGCGCGCGATACGCCGCGCGCACGCGTTCGAAGAACTCGTCGCGCTCGGACTCGATGCGGTCGGGCGTGAGGTCGCGGCCACGGGCGCGCTCGCGGCCGCGGCCCACGTCCACGTCCAGCAGCAGCGTCAGCGCGGGGCGCAGGCCCACCACGCGCCGCTCCAGTTCCCCGATCCAGGCCTCGTCCAGGCCACGTCCACCGCCCTGGTAGGCGAAGCTGGAATCGGTGAAACGGTCGCACAGCACCCAGGCGCCCCGTGCGAGCGCGGGCGCGATGGTCTCGTGCACGTGCTGGGCGCGGGCGGCGAACATCAGCAGCAGTTCGGTCTGCGCCGCCGGTGGCTCGTGCGAGGGATCGAGCAGCAGCCCGCGGATCATCTCCGCCAGCGGCGTGCCCCCCGGCTCGCGGCTGCAGACCACCTCCCGTCCGTCCTCGCGCAGCACCGCGCGCAGGGCGTTGAGCACCGTGGTCTTGCCGGCGCCCTCGCCGCCCTCGAGCGAGACGAAGCGCGGGTGGGCGGGAACTGCAGCCGTCACGGACCGAACTGCGCGCGGTAGCGGCGCACGTACTCGCGCACCGCGGCGTTGTGCTCGTCGAGCGTGCGCGAGAACACGTGCCGGCCGCTGCCGTCGCCCACCGCGACGAAGTACAGCTCGTCTCCGTCGGCCGGCTGAGTCGCAGCGCGCAGCGCGGCCACGCCCGCCATCGCGATCGGCGTGGGCGGCAGCCCGTCGCGGGTATAGGTGTTGTAGGGCGTGTCGGCCAGCAGGTCGGCGCGGCGGATGTTGCCGTCGTAGCGGCTGCCCATGCCGTAGATCACGGTGGGATCCGTCTGCAGGCGCATGCCGCGCTGCAGACGGCGCACGAACACGCCGCCGATGCGCGCGCGCTCCTCTGCGATGCCGGTTTCCTTCTCGATGATCGAGGCCAGTACCAGGGCCTGTTCCGCGTCCTCGATCGGCAGCCCTTGCGCGCGCGCCTCCCAGGCGGCCGCCAGGGCGCGTTCGAGCGACTGGTTGGCCCGCCTCAGCACGTCCAGGTCGGTGTCCCCACGCGTGTAGACGTAGGTTTCCGGCAGGAAGCGTCCTTCCGGATGCACGCCGGCGCGGTCGAGCTTCTCCATCAGCGCGGCGTCGTCCAGCTCGCCGATGGTCTGCACCAGGGGCGTGGCCCTGGCCAGGGCAGCGCGCAGTTCGCGGATGTTCCAGCCTTCGACGATGGTGAAGCGATAGCTGATCACGCGCCCGTCGCGCATGCGCAGCAGCAGCGTGCGCGGGGTCATGCCGGGCTCCAGCGCGTACTCGCCCACCTGCATCCGCGCATCCGCCCCCAGCTGGCGCGCGAGCGCCTGCCATTCCAGGTCGTGGCCGTCGCGCACCCCGGCCTCGCGCAGGCGAGCCAGCACCCGGCGGAACGAATCGCCCCGCTCCACCAGCAGCGTCTCGCCCGCCTCGATGCCCGACAGCGGCGCGTCGGCGAAGCCGGTGTAGCGGTCGTACAGCCAGAACGCGGCCGCACCGGCCACCAGCGCCGACAGCACGAACAGCAGCCTGAGGCCGCGCCAGCGGCTAGGAGCCTTGGCCATGCGCCTGCCTCATCGGTCGGGAACGAAGATCCATCGGCCTAGGATACCGTGGCACCGCCCGCGTCCGCGTCCGCGGCCAGGGCCTGCAGCATGCCGCGGGCCTTGGCGCGGGTCTCGTCGAGTTCGCGCGCCGGGTCGGAGTCGGCCACGATGCCGGCGCCGGTGCGGAAACGCACCTGCGCACCCTCGACTTCGGCGCTGCGGATGAGGATGTTGAGATCGAGATCGCCGTCGCGGTTGAGCCAGCCCATCGCACCGGTGTAGGCGCCGCGCCCGCCCCCCTCCAGTTCGGCGATGACCTGCATGCATCGCACCTTGGGGCAGCCGGTGATGGTGCCGCCCGGGAACGTCGCCGCGATCACGCCGCCCGGACTGGCGTCGGCCCGCAGCCTGCCGCGCACGTTGCTGACGATGTGGTGGACATGGGCGTAGCTTTCGATCGTCATCAGTTCGTCGACCTCCACGCTGCCCGGCACGCAGACGCGGCCCAGGTCGTTGCGCTCCAGGTCGACCAGCATGACGTGTTCGGCGCGTTCCTTCGGGTGGCCGATCAGCTCGCGCACGCGATCGGCATCGTCGTCGCCGGGCAGCCGTGGACGTGTCCCGGCGATGGGCCGGGTCTCGACGACGTCGCCGCGGATCGAGACCAGGCGCTCCGGCGAGGCGCTCGCCACCGCCCAGCCTTCGCCCGCGTACAGGCCCGCGAACGGCGAGGGATTGGCCTGGCGCATGCGCGCGTACAGCCGGGCCGGATCGAGCGGCGCCGCGAACGTCGCCTGCCAGCCGCGCGAGAGGTTGACCTGGAACACGTCGCCCGCCGCCAGGTAATCGAGGATGCGCGCCACGCCCCTGGTGAAGCGCGACGGCAGGTCCTCGCGCACATCGGCGGGCGGCTCCCAGGCGGGCAGCGGCGCGAGCGCGGCCGCCTCGGCC
>JAEXLY010000086.1 GCA_023444765.1 Pseudomonadota bacterium
CGGCGTGCGCCCGCGCCCGGCGAGGTGGCGGTCGAAGGACAGGTGCCAGGCGCACTGTCCGGGCGGCAGCGCGATGCGGCGCTCAGGCATGGGGCCTGCGTCGGATGCGCGCAGCGCGAGCGGGCGCGACCAGCCGACCCTCGGATTCCACGGCGAATCGGGGTCGTGTCCGCCGCCCACCGCATGCAGGCGGGCGCGCTCCAGGTCGACCATCAGCGCATCGTGGCTGCCGGGCATCCACCGCAGACGGTAGCCGTGCGCGTCAGCGAAGCGTCGTACCACCTCGGCCTCGGGCCCGCTGACCGATCCGTCCACGCCGACCACCAGCCACGGCGGGTCGTGACTGGCGCCCACGCGCATGCCGTGCTCGCCGGCCTGGGCGCTGAGGCCGTCCGCGTCGCGGGGATAGTCGTCGCAGCCGGCCAGCAGGAGCAGGGCGGCGAATGCGCAGGTCAGGACGGGGCGGCTGGCCATGGCGGCGTTATGGACGCGTGCCGGTGAACGGGCCGTCACCGGCAGCGTCCTGGTGGCGGCCCGGTCCGGCACGGCGAAGGACTTGCAGACGCGATGCCAACGCCCGGCGTGGCACCGTGCGCCGGTGCTCCGAAGGCCTGCCACGATGCATCTGGTGCAGCTGTTCCTGCCGCTCTACGACAACAGCGGCGCCGCGTTCCCGCGGTCGCTGTTCGATACCGTGCGCGAGGAGTTGACCGATGTGTTCGGCGGCGTGACCGCGTTCGTGCGGTCGCCCGCATCCGGCGCCTGGGAGGACGCGGGCGGCGAGGTGCAGCGCGACGAGGTGGTGCTGCTCGAGGTGATGGCCCCCAATGTCGACCATGGCTGGTGGGCGGGCTATCGCCAGACCCTGGAGGCGCGGTTCGAGCAGGACGAGGTGCTGATCCGCGCGAGCGCGGTGGAACGGCTGTAGGGGTCCGGGCGCGGGTCGTTCCGCGCTCGCTCTCGCACCCCGCAGCAGCCGGCCGCGGTCAGCGGTGGTTTAGCCCGTGGGCCCAACGGCGCGTGGATGGGTGCCTCGGGCGCCTGGCACCATGCCGTTTTCACGCATGGCTGTTCATATTTGCGTGCACAAACCTGTACGCGGCGGCCTGTCCGCATGGCTGCCGCATACGGGACCTCGCCACGCTGGTGGCTCACACGCATCGGTCCAAGGGACCGGAAGGCCAGGCAACATGCCCTCTGCGCAGGACGTCCACAGCCAGCAGGAACATCGCGTCTCCACCGGCAACCCCGGTCTCGACGACATCCTCGGCGGCGGTCTCGATGCCGATCGCCTCTATCTCTACGAGGGCCAGCCCGGTGCCGGCAAGACCACGCTGGCGCTGGAATTCCTGCTCGACGGCGCGCGCCGCGGCGAGCGGGTGCTGTACATCACCCTGTCGGAAACAGAGCGCGAACTGCGCCTGGTCGCGCGCCGGCACGGCTGGGACCTGTCGGGCGTCGAGATCGTGGAACTGGTGCCCGCCGAGACGGTGCTCGACGCGCAGCACGAGATCACCCTGCTGCATCCGGCCGAGCTCGAGCTGGGCGAGACTACGCGGCTGATACTGGACCGCGTCCAGGCCCTCAACCCCAGCCGCGTGGTCATCGACAGCCTGTCGGAATTGCGCCTGCTCGCGCAGAGTTCGCTGCGCTATCGCCGCCAGGTGCTGGCGCTCAAGCAGTTCTTCGCCAACCGCAACTGCACCGTCGTGCTGCTGGACGACATGACCTCGCAGGACAACGACCTGCAGCTGCACTCGATCTCGCATGGCGTGGTGCTGCTGGAACAGCGCGTCATCGACTACGGCGCCGAACGCCGGCGCCTGCGGGTGATCAAGATGCGCGGCCTGGCGTTCCGCGCCGGGTTCCACGACATGAAGATCGTCACTGGCGGGATCGAGGTGTACCCCCGCCTGGTGGCGGCCGAACACAAGACCGATTTCTCCGGGGATCCGGTCACGAGCGGCAACGCCGAGCTCGACCAGCTGCTGGGCGGCGGCCTGGAGCGCGGTACCAGTGCGCTGGTGCTCGGGCGCGCCGGCGTGGGCAAGTCATCGCTGGCGCTGGCCTACGCCACCGCGGCGGCACAGCGTGGCGAACGCAGCGCTGTCTTCGCGTTCGATGAAGGCCGCGGCACGATCGATGCGCGCGCCGGGGCCATGGGAATGGGGCTGGACAGGGCCATCGACGAAGGCCTTGTCCTGTTCCAGCAGGTCGATCCGGCCGAGATGTCGCCGGGCGAGTTCGCCGCGATCGTGCGTCGCCGTGTCGAGCAGGACGATGCGCGCGTGGTGGTGATCGACAGCCTCAACGGCTACCTCAACGCGATGCCGGACGGCCGGTTCCTGATCCTGCAGATGCACGAGCTGCTGACCTACCTGACGCGGCGGGGCGTGCTGACGATCCTGGTGCTCGGCCAGCACAGTGTTGCGAACCACGACCAGACGCCGCTGGACCTGAGTTACCTCAGCGATGCGGTCCTGCTGCTGCGCTACTTCGAGCACGAGGGACAGGTGCGGCGCGCTCTGTCGGTGGTCAAGAAACGCAGCGGCTCGCACGAAAGAGGCATCCGCGAGTTCCAGCTGGGGCCACGGGGGCTGGTGGTCGGCCCGCCGCTGAAGGGCGTCGGCGGTGTGCTGAGCGGCACGCCGGTCTATACCGGCGACGGCGACGCCCTGCTGGCCGGCGACCATGCATCGGGATGAATCGCCTGGACCGGTGGCGGTGTTCGCGCCCATCGGGCGCGACGCCGCCACCGCGGCCGACCTGCTCCAGCGGGCCGGCGTCGCGGCGCTGATCTGCGAGGACCATGGTGCGCTGGTGGCGGCCCTGGAGTGCGCTGCCGCGGTACTGGTGGCCGAGGAGGGGTTGATCGACGGGCCGGCCGGACAGCTGGCGGACTGGGTCGCGCGCCAGCCGCCGTGGTCCGACCTGCCCTTCCTCATGCTCACCAGCCGGCGCGAGCATGCCCGCGTGGACGCGTGGCGCCAGCAGCAGGTCGACCGCCTGGGCAACGTGTCGCTGGTCGAACGCCCGCTGCATCCGATGACCCTGGTGAGCGTGGTCCGCGCAGCGCTGCGCGCGCGCCGTCGGCAACTCGAGGTGCGTGCGCTGCTGGAGGCGCGCGATGCCGCGGCGGCACAGCTCGAGGAACAGGTGAACCGGCGAACCGCACAGCTGCGTGGGCTCAATGAGCGGCTGCGCGACGAAATGGCCGAACGCACGCGGATGGAAGAGTCGCTGCGGCATGCCCAGAAGATGGAGGCGCTCGGGCAGCTGACGGGCGGGGTGGCGCACGATTTCAACAACCTGCTCATGGTGATCAGCGCGGGCGTGGACATGCTGGAACGCCAGGCCGATCCGGCCCGCCGACAGCGCTACCTGTCGGCCATGCGCCAGTCGGCCGA
>JAEXLY010000185.1 GCA_023444765.1 Pseudomonadota bacterium
CTGATGATCAGCGTCGCCAGCGCGTTGATCTCCGGCGTCACGCCCAGCTTGACCTTGGAATAGATCAGCATCGGCAGGGTGCTCGCGCCCGGGCCGGAGGTGAAGCTGGCGATCACCAGGTCGTCCAGCGACAGGGTGAAGGCCAGCAGCCAGCCGGCCAGCAGCGCCGGTGCAATCAGCGGCAGGGTGATCAGGAAGAACACCCGCCACGGCCGCGCGCCCAGGTCCATCGCCGCCTCTTCCAGGCTGCGGTCGAGCGAGGTCAGGCGCGAGCGCACCACCACGGTGACGTAGCAGGTGGTCAGGGTGATGTGCGCCAGCATGATCGTGGTCATTCCGCGCTGCGGCCAGCCGGTCATCTGCTGCAGGGCCACGAACAGCAGCAGCGACGACAGGCCCAGCATCACGTCGGGCATCACCATCGGCGCGGAGTTCATCAGGCTCAGCACGCCGCGGCCGGGAAAACGCCCGAAGCGCGACAGCGCCATGCCGCTGGCCGTGCCCAGGAACACCGCCGCCGTCGCGGCCGTGGCCGAGATGAGCAGGCTGCGCCCGAGCGCGTCGAGGATCTGCTGGTTGCCAAGCAGCTCGCCGTACCAGCGCAGCGAGAATCCGCCCCACACCGTCGCCAGCCGCGAGGCGCTGAACGAATAGACGATCACCGACACGATCGGAATGTAGAGGAAGGCATAGCCACCCGCGATCACCGCCCACAGCCACCACGGCCGGCCCTTCATGCCTCGGCCTCGCGCTGTTCGCGCCGGTTCTCGAAGTATTCGAACACCAGGGTCGGGATCACGATCAGCAGCAGCATCGCCACCGCCACCGCCGAGGCCAGCGGCCAGTCGCGGTTGGTGAAGAACTCGGTCCACAGCACGCGGCCGATGGTCAGCGCGTCGGGCCCGCCCAGCAGGTCGGGGATCACGAACTCGCCGACCGCCGGAATGAACACCAGCAGGCAGCCGGCGATGATGCCCGGCATCGACAGCGGCAGGGTGATGCGCAGGAACGACTGCACCGGCCGGGCGCCGAGGTCGGCCGCCGCCTCGAGCAGGGTGAAGTCCAGCCGCATCAGCGTCGCCGCCAGGGGCAGCACCATGAACGGCAGGTAGTTGTAGACGATGCCGATGTACACGGCGAGGTTGGTGTGCAGCACCGCCTCGCCCGGCTCGAACACGCCGACGGCGACCAGCGCCGCCGACAGCCAGCCGTTGGCCTTGAAGATGCCGATCATGGCGTAGGTGCGCAGCAGCGAACTGGTCCAGAACGGCAGGATCACCAGCATCATCAGCAGCAGGCGCAGTGCCGGCTTCGCCCGCGCGATGCCGTAGGCCATCGGGTAGCCGATCAGCAGGCAGAACAGGGTCGAGACGCCGGCGAACAGCAAGGATCGCAGGTAGGCGGCCACGTACAGCGGGTCCTGCAGCAGCAGCGCGTAGCTCGAGATGTGCACGCGCAGCGACACCGCGCCGTCGGCCGCGTGCTCGAGCAGCGGCGTGTACGGCGGTACCTGCCCGAACACGGCCTCGGCGAAGCTGATCCGGGCCACGATCAGGAACGGCACCGCGAAGAACAGGCCCAGCCACAGCATCGGGACCAGCTTGACCAGCAGCCGGCCGCGCCGGGTGCGGAATTCGTCGCGCACCACGCGGAAGAAGCCGAACAGGTTGCGGACCACGTCCGCCCAGAAGCTCCACGCGTCCTGGCCGCTGCGCGCGCTCACGAGGCCAGCACCACCGCGCCGGCCGCCGGCCAGCTCAGCCACAGGGTATCGTCCCAGTCGTAGTGCGGCTCGGAGCTGCGCTCGACATGGGTTTCCTGCACCTGGATCACCGCGCCGGCTTCGGTCTGCACGTGGTAGATCGACACGTCGCCGAGGTAGGCGATGTCGCGCACCTTGCCGACCGCCACGTTGTCCGCCTCCGGGCGCTGCTCGTGCACGTCGATCTTCTCCGGCCGCACCGCAACGCTCACCGCGGTGCCTTCGGGAATGTAGTCGGTGTGCCGCGCCAGCACGGGTTCGGCCAGGCTGTCGCACTGCACGCGCACCAGGCCGGCACCCTGGTCGTGCGAGAGCACGCGGCCCTCGAACAGGTTGATGCCGCCGATGAACTCGGCCACGAAGCGCGTGGCCGGGAACTCGTAAAGCGCAGCCGGCGTGGACACCTGGACGATGCGCCCGGCATCCATCACCGCGATGCGCGAGGACATGGTCATCGCCTCTTCCTGGTCGTGCGTGACCATGATGAAGGTGGTGCCGACCTGCTCCTGGATGTTGACCAGCTGGAACTGGGTGCGCTCGCGCAGGCGCTTGTCCAGGGCGCCCAGCGGTTCGTCGAGCAGCAGCAGCTTGGGCCGCTTGGCCAGCGCGCGCGCCAGCGCCACGCGCTGGCGCTGGCCGCCGGAGAGCTGGTCGGGCTTGCGGTTGCCCAGCTGCGGCATCTGCACCAGCTCCAGCATCTCCTGCACGCGGTCGCGGATCTCCGCCGCCGGCAGCCGGTCCTGCTTCAGGCCGAACGCGATGTTCTGCGCCACGGTCATGTGCGGGAACAGCGCATAACTCTGGAACATCATGTTGACCGGCCGCTGGTACGGCGGCAGCGCGGTCACGTCGACGCCGTCGATCAGCACCCGGCCCCGGTCGGGCGTCTCGAAGCCGGCCATGATCCGCAGCAGGGTGCTCTTGCCCGAGCCCGAGCCGCCCAGCAGGGCGAAGAACTCGCCGCGGTAGATGTCCAGCGAGATGTCGTCGCAGGCGTAGAACTTGCCGAAGGTCCTGGTGACGCCCTCGATGCGGACGAAAGGCTGCGCCGTGGCATCGCGCCACGGCTCGACCGGCGCGGTGGCGCGGGCGGGCGCGGCCATGGCGTCAGCGGCCGCTCTTGATCGCCGTCCACGCGCGCACGCGCTGGCGCTGCACGCCCTCGGGCAGCGACACCGGGTCGACCAGCCTGGCGCGCACGTCCTGCGGCGGATAGACGCCGGCGTCGCCGGCGATTTCCGGATCGACCAGCGCGGTCGCGTCCTGGTTGGCGTTGGCATAGGCCACGTGGTCGGTGACCCTGGCGATCACCTCGGGCTGCAGCAGGTAGTCGATGAACGCGTGCGCGTTCTGCGCGTGCGGCGCGTCCTTGGGAATCGCCATCACGTCCATCCAGCGGATCGCGCCTTCCTTCGGAATCACGTAGCGGATGTCCGGCGCAGGCTTGCCGGTGGCCTCGGCGGCCTCGGCAGCCACGTCGCGCGCCTGGCCGATGTCGCCCGAATAGCCCATCACCAGGCAGGCGTCGCCATTGGCCAGCGCATCCTTGTAGGCGGCGTTGTTGAAGGTGCGGATATGCGGACGGATGCCGGCATAGGCCTGCCTGACCAGTTCGATGTCGTTGGCGTCGCCGGCGTTGGGATCCCGGCCGAGCCAGATCAGCGCGGCGCCGAAGGCTTCCTGGTCGTCGTCGAGCACGTGGATGCCGCAGGCGGCCAGCTTTTCCGCATTCGCCGGGTCGAACAGCAGCGCCCAGGAATCCAGCGGCGCGTCCGGACCCAGCGCGGCCCGCACCTTGTCCACGTTGATGCCCAGCCCCGTGGTGCCCCACATGTAGGGCACCACGTGGGCGTTGCCCGGGTCGATGTCGGCCAGGCCCGCCAGCACGTCCTGGTCCAGGTGCTGCCAGTGCGGCAGGCGGGCCTTGTCGAGCTGCGCGAACAGCCCGGCCTGGATCTGCCGCTGCGCGAACGGGCGGGCCGAAGGAAACACCACGTCGTAGCCCGAGCCGCCGGTGGTCAGCTTGGTCTCGAGCGTCTCGTTCTCCGAGTAGACGTCGTAGTTGACCTTGATGCCGGTCGCCTGCTCGAAGCCGGCGATGGTGTCCTCGGCGACATAATCCGACCAGTTGTAGACGTTGAGCTGCTTCTCCCGGCCCGCTGGCTGCCCGCCGGCCCCGTCTCCCTGCCCGCCGCAGGCGGCAAGCAACATGGCGCAGGCGAGCGGAGCAAGGCGGATCGAAGCTGGGCGCATCGGGGTGTCCTGGTTGGGGAGTCGTACGGCGGGCCCGCCGCGGGTGCCGGAATGGTAAGCCCTGCGCCTGCCTGCCGCATGCGCGGCGCAGCGACGCACGTGTATCGTATGCGCCCCTCGCCACCCGCCACGACCATGCGCCCCGCCCCCGCCTGCCTGCTGTTCGCCCTTGCCGCCGCCCCCGGCCTCGCCCTCTCCCAGGAACCGCAAGCCGAGGCCGCCTGGATGGTGGAAGGCGGGATCACCGCGGTCAGCGACTTCGTCTGGCGCGGCGTCACCCAGACCGATGGCGATCCGGCCCTGCAGGGCGAGATCACCGTCGCGCACGACGGCGGTTTCTACGCCGGCGCCTGGGTCTCGGCCGTGGACTTCGGCGATCCGGACGACGGCATCGACCGCGAGATCGACCTGTATGCCGGCTGGGCGGGCGAACTGGGCGGAGGCACGGTGCTCGACCTGTCGGTCACGCGGGTGAAGTACCCGGGCGTGAACGAAGGCTATGAACTCGACTACACCGAATTCGCCGCCGCCCTGTCGTTCGCGGAGTATTACGGGATCGGCGTCGCCTACTCGCCCGACATCTTCCAGCTCGGCGGCAAGGGCATCTACTACAGTGCCGCCGCCGACTACCCGCTCGGCGACAGCGGCTTGCGGCTCAAGCTCTCGGCCGGCTGGTACGACCTCGACGATGCCGCCGGCGACAGCTATGGCGACTGGCTGGTGGGAGTGGGCCGCAGCTTCGGTCCGGTCGATGCCGAACTGCACTACACCGATACGTTCAGCTACGGCGAGGCGCTCTCCGAGAACCTCGACGATGCCCGCAAGGCCGACGGTCGCCTGGCGCTGCAGCTGACCTGGGGGTTCTGAGCCCGCTCCGCACGACCGGTCGCGCCCGCCGCGACGGCTGCACGTCCCTCACGGGAACCGGCTGCGGCGGCGTCCCGCGGTCCTGCACGCATGCGTCGCGATCACGTCGCGGCCGGCACGATGGGATGGATCCCGACACGGAGCCATCCGCATGGCGAACGACCGCACCCCGACCTCCACGGCGCCCGGCGAGCAGCCCGGGCGCGACGCCCGTCCACCCGTCGACAGCACGCCAGGCAGCGTCGGACGCCGCGCCGACGGCGACCCGGAGAGGGACGCGCCCCGCGGCAACGGCGGCGAATACCAGCAGCAGGCCGGCGACCAGCGCCCGCGGCTGACCACCAACCAGGGCGTGGTGGTCGCCGACAACCAGAATTCGCTGCGGCAGGGTCGGGGCGGGCCCACCCTGCTCGAGGATTTCATCCTCCGCGAGAAGCTCACCCACTTCGACCACGAACGCATCCCCGAACGCATCGTGCATGCGCGCGGCTCGGCCGCGCACGGCTGGTTCGAACTCACCGACTCGCTGGCGCAGTACACCCGCGCCAGGCTGTTCACCGAGGTCGGCAAGCGTACGCCGGTGTTCGCGCGCTTCTCCACCGTGGCCGGCAGCAAGGGCTCGGTGGACACGCCGCGCGACGCGCGCGGGTTCGCGGTGAAGTTCTATACCGACGAGGGCAACTACGACCTGGTCGGCAACAACATCCCGGTGTTCTTCATCCAGGACGCGATGAAGTTCCCGGACCTGGTGCACGCGGTCAAGCCCGAGCCCGACCGCGGGTTCCCGCAGGCCACCGCCGCCCACGACACGTTCTGGGACTTCATCTCGCTCACGCCCGAATCGATGCACATGGTCATGTGGGCGATGAGCGACCGCACCATTCCGCGTTCGTTGCGGATGATGGAAGGCTTCGGCGTGCACAGCTTCCGCCTGCTCACCGAGGACGGCACCAGCACCTTCGTCAAGTTCCCCTGGCGGCCGAAGCTCGGCCTGCAGTCCACGGTATGGGACGAGGCGGCCAAGCTCCAGGCCGCCGACAACGACTACCACCGGCGCGACCTGTTCGAGGCGATCCAGGCCGGCGACTATCCCGAGTGGGAGCTCGGCGTGCAGCTGTTCACCGAGGAAGAAGCCGATGCCTTCCCCTTCGACCACCTCGATCCCACCAAGATCGTGCCCGAGTCGCTGGTGCCGGTGCGCATCATCGGCCGCATGGTGCTCGACCGCTGGCCGGACAACTTCTTCGCCGAGACCGAGCAGGTCGCGTTCTGCCCGGCCAACCTCGTTCCCGGCATCGACTTCTCCAATGATCCGCTGCTGCACGGACGCATCTTTTCCTACCTCGACACCCAGCTGATCCGGCTCGGCGGGCCCAACTTCCACCAGATCCCGGTGAACCAGCCGCGCTGCCCCTTCGCCAACCACCAGCGCGACGGCCACATGCAGATGCAGATTCCGAAGGGCCGGGTGAACTACGAACCCAGCTCGCTGCAGGAGGACAGCCCGCGCGCCGATCCACGCGCCGGCTTCCGCAGCCACGCATCGCGCGCGGACGATTGCGTCAAGGGACGCCTGCGCCCGGAGAGCTTCGCCGACCACTACAGCCAGGCGCGCATGTTCTTCCGCAGCCTCGAGGCGCCCGAGCAGGCGCACCTGGCCTCGGCCCTGGTGTTCGAGCTGTCGAAGGTGGAAACGCCCAAGGTGCGCGAACGCATGGTCGGCCAGCTGCGCAACATCGATGCCGAACTGGCCCGGCGCGTGGCCGATGGGCTGGGGCTGGACGCCCTGCCCGAGGCGCCGCCAGCCGCGGTGCCGGCGCGCGACATGCCGCCCGCGCCGGAAGTGCGGGTCATCGGGCGCATGCAGCCGACGCTGCAGGGGCGCAGCGTCGGCATCCTGTTCGACGAGGGCAGCGATGCGGCCGCGCTCGACGCGCTGGTCTCCGCCTGCAGGGCCGAAGGCGCGACGGTCAAGCTGGGCGCGCCAAGGCTGGGCGGTGCGACGCTGTCCGACGGCCGTCGCCAGCCGGCCGATGCGCAGCTGGCCGGCGCGCCTTCGGTGCTGTTCGACGCGGTCGCCCTCGTGCTCACCGCCGAAGCCGGCGCGAAGCTCGCGAAGGAATCGGCCGCGGTCGACTTCGCCGCGTTCGCCTGGGCGCACCTGAAGGCGATCGCCTTCGATGACGGCGCCGCGCCAGTGCTCGAGGCCGCCAACGTGGGCCGCGACGACGGCGTCGTGGGCGCGGGCGACGCCGCTGCCTTCCTGTCGGCGGCGAAGACACGGCAGTGGGCGCGCGAGCCGACGCTGCGCACCCTGGCCTGAGGGACCCCGCGCATGTTCCTGGAGAAGATCAAGTCAGAAGGACTGGCCCACCTGTCCTACATCCTCGGCGACGGCGCCGAGGCCGTGGTCATCGATCCCCGGCGCGACGTGGACTGCTACGTCGCGATCGCCGCGCGCGAAGGCGTGCGCATCACGCGCATCTTCGAAACGCACCGCAACGAGGACTACGTGATCGGTTCGGTGGAACTGGCCGCGCGAACGGGCGCGACCATCCACCATGGCCACGCGCTGGACTTCGACTATGGCGAGGACGTGCGCGAGGGCGACTGCTTCGAATGCGGCGCGCTTCGCCTGCGCGTGCTGGAAACGCCCGGCCACACGCCCGAAAGCATCTCGCTGGTGCTCACCGACAGCAACCAGGGCGACACGCCGGTGGGCGTGTTCACCGGCGATGCGCTGTTCGTCGGCGATGTCGGCCGCACCGACCTGGTCGAAGGCCGCGAGCGCGAGATGGCCGAGGCGCTGCACCACTCGCTGTTCGACAAGCTGCTGCCCCTGGGCGACCAGACCCTGCTCTACCCGGCCCATGGCGCCGGCTCGGTCTGCGGCGAGAACATGGCCGACCGCGAGTTCTCGACGCTCGGCCACGAGCGCGCGCACAACCCGCTGCTGCAGCTCACCGACCGCGAGACGTTCGTGAGGCGCAAGCTGGGCGAGCAGCACTACGTACCGCCCTACTTCCGGCAGATGGAACGCCTCAACCAGTGCGGCGCGCCCCTGCTGCACCACCTGCCGCCGCCCCGGCCGCTCCCGCCCGACGCGTTCGATGCGCGCCTGGAAGCTGGGGCGCGCGTGGTGGACCTGCGCAGCGCGCAGGCCTTCGCCGGCACCCACGTGCCGGGCAGCCTGGCACTCCCGCTGCCGCTGCTGCCTGCCTATGCCGGCTACCTGCTCGGCTACGAGGAAGACCTGCTGCTGGTGGCCGAGGACGATGCGGCGGCGCAGGAGGCGGTCGCGCGGCTGGCGCGGATGGATTACACGCGCATCGCCGGCTACATCAAGGGCGGGCTGGGCGATTGGGAAAGCAGCGGACGCGCCTTCGCCAGCATCGGTGCAGTGCATGCCGCGGACCTGGATGCACGGCTCCGGTCCGCCGAAGCGCCGCTCCTGCTCGACGTGCGCAAGATCACCGAATACCAGGAAAAACGCCTGCGGGGCGCCACCCACGTCTTCCTTGGGCACCTGCCCGCGCGCATCGGCGAGCTGCCGCGCGAGCGGCCCATCGTGACCTTCTGCGGAAGCGGGCAGCGCGCCATCGTGGCCGCTTCGCTGCTACGGGCCGCGGGCCACCCGGACGTCGAGAATGCCTTCGGCTCGATGGCCGCCTGCGAGGCCATCGGCTGCCGGACGCTGGAATCGGGCGGAGCGTCGGAGCAATGAGGAGCGCGCGACGTGTCGCGGGTTGAGCCGGTCCGGCGACCGGCTCACTCCTCCAGCACGCGCTCCAGGGGGTCCAGGTCCGCGCGCGAGACGGGACGAACCGCCCGCGCCAGTTCCTCGCCCGAACGCAGCAGCACCAGCGTCGGCCACAGCTTCACGCCAAAGGCGCGGCCCAACGGCTTGCCACGCCCATCCTCGATCTTCAGGTGGATCACGCCCGACCGGCCTTCGAGCAGCGCGCGCAGCGCCGGCTGGGCGGCGCTGCAGTGGCCGCACCATGGCGCCCCGAACTCGAGCAGCACCAGGTCCGGCGCGGCGTCGATGTCCGCGCGCGCCGGTTCCACCACTTCGTACTCGTCGCGATAACTCACAGCGGCGCCCGCAGCGCGCGCTCGATCTCCTCCAGCGGCGCATTGGTGAAAGTCTTGGGCACCTCGACGATCAGCCGCGCCTGGACCTCCTTGTGCAGCAAGGGCCGCATGCGCCCGAGCGTGGTCGGGTCGGCCGCCAGCACCAGATGTCCGTACTGGTGCTTGAGCGCCCCTTCATTGAGCGCCAGCGCGAGCTGCTTGGCGAACGTGGCCTCGTCGATCTGCTGCCCGGTCGACTCCCCCGGCATGCTGCCGGCCGGACCGTCGTCGTCCATGTTCATCAGTTCGCGCAGTTCCACCTGGTGCAGGGACACCGCGCGCTCGTCGCCGCGGTTGCGGAACAGCCGTGCGCCGCCGCCATCGGCGACGACCACCAGGGTGTCCGAAGGAATCAGGGCCATGGAATCTCCGTTTCAGGAAAGGGATCCACACCTTCGGCGACCGCGCATCAACACGGCGTGACCCGGCGGTCAGCGCTTGCCGCTGCTGCCTCCGTCCTGCGCGTCCGGCCCCGGCGGCGCATGCCGCTGCGCCCCACCCTCGTGGACGGGCATGCGGTCCTTGCCGAACGGCGAGAAGCTGTTGCGGTCGCCGCTGCCATGTGGGTACTCGCGCCGCTCGCGCTCCGGCGGGTCCTGGGTCGCGGGCTGGCGCGGCTGGTCATGCTTGTCGCTCATATCGCCTCCTGGTCCGGGATACGTCAGTCCTGGCGCGGCCGCCGGTCGGGTTCGCGATCAGGACCCGACCCCGGATCCTGCCGCGGCTGCTGCCCCGGCCGCTGTCCCGGCGCCTGCTTTTCCGGATTGGCCGGATGCGGATCCTGCCTGGGCGGCAACGGCTCCTGTCCGATGCCGCTGTCGTCTGGTCGCGTCGTCATGGCGAACTCCTGCACGGCGCTCCACGTTGCGCCGCCGGGGATGCACGATGCGTGACGGACGCGTCCGGATCAGGCCTGCGGCCGGCTTTCGGCCTTGGGTTCGGCGACTTCCTGGCCGGCCTCGGCACGCCCGGACATCTCCGCGCCCGCCCCGGGCGCCAGCCTGCGCATCTGCAGCACCGAGCCCAGCGACACCAGGCCCACGGTGAGGAAGGCGAAGGTGAAGTTGATCGGGGCGCCGTCATCGGCCCCGGTCAGCGTGCCGGCGATGCTGAGCGCGAAACCGCCGAGGGTGACGCCCAGCGCCAGCGAGAGCTGCTGCACCATCGCCGCCAGGCTGCTGGCCTGGCTCAGGCGTGCCTGGTCGATGTCCGCGTAGGCGATGGCGTTGATGCTTGTGAACTGCAGCGATCGCAGGAAGCCGCTGGCCAGCAGCACGCCGACCATCAGCGGGTATGGTGTGTCGGCGCGGAACAGGCCGAAGCCGCACAGCAGCAGCGAGGCCAGCAGGCCGTTCCAGACCAGCACGGGGCGGAACCCGAACCGGCGCAGGATGCGCGGCGCCACCACCTTCATGACCATGGCGCCGGCGGTCGAGGTGAAGGTCACCAGGCCCGATTCCAGCGGATCGAGACCGAAACCCAGCTGCAGCATCAGCGGCAGCAGGAACGGGGTCGCGCCGATGCCGATCCGGAACAGCGAGCCGCCGAGCACGCCGGCGCGGTAGGTGGGCACGCGCAGCAGGTCCAGCCGCAGCAGCGGGTGCGGGTGGCGCGCCGCATGCCGCACGTAGGTCGCCAGCAGCGCCACCCCGACCAGCATGGAGGCGGCCAGGGCCGCGCCCGGGACCAGGCCGCGGCCGATGGCCGACAGCCCGAACATCGCCAGCGCCAGCCCTCCGGCCGACAGCAGGAAACCTCGCCAGTCCAGCGGGCCCACCGGCTGGCGCAGCATCGGGATGTACCGCCACGCCAGCCAGATGCCCAGCAGGCCCATGGGAATATTGATCAGGAAGATGAAGCGCCAGTGCGCGTAGGTGGTGATCGCGCCGCCGAGCACCGGGCCGAGCATGGGCCCGAGCATCGCCGGCACGGTGAGCCAGCTCAGCGCGCGCACCAGTTCGGATTTCTCCACGCTGCGCAACAGCACCAGCCGCCCCACGGGCACCATCATCGCCCCGCCCACGCCCTGCACGAAGCGCCCCGCGACCAGCTGCCCGAGGCCGTCGCTGGCCGCGCAGCCCAGCGAGCCGAGCAGGAACACCCCGATCGCGCCCATGAAGACCGGCTTGGCGCCGAAGCGGTCGGCCACCCAGCCGCTCACCGGAATGAAGATCGCCAGCGCCAGCATGTAGGTGGTCAGGGCCAGCTTCAGCGCCACCGGCTCCACGCCCAGGTCGGCCGCGATCTGCGGCAACGAGGTCGAGATCGCCGTCGAATCCATGTTCTCGATGAACAGGGCGGTGGCGATGATCAGCGGGAGCAGGCGTTGCGGGGACAAGGGCCGGTGCGGGAAGCGGAACGCGGTATTGTGCCTGCCGCGACAGCGTGCATGACGTGATCGGGCGCAGTTGCGCGTGGACGGTGCGCAATCGCGGCCCGGCTTGCGCGCTGCAGCCCGCCTGTCCGCGCGCCTTCACGACTTGACCACGTCCGACACGTAGATTGCAGCGCGAACTCATCTGCGCGGAGCGCAATTGGACACTCCGCTCGCGCCCCAGGGCGACCCTGCGGCACACGCCAAGCTGCGGCTGTACGAGACGATCCTGGGAGCGGTCCCGGATCTGCTGTACGTCTTCGACCGCCAGCACCGCTTCATCTACGCCAACCAGGCCCTGCTCGACATGTGGGGGCTGGACTGGGAACAGGCGCAGGGCAGGACCTGCCTGGAACTCGGCTACGAGCCCTGGCACGCGGCCATGCACGACGAGGAGATCGAACGCGTGGTCGCCACCCGCGCACCGATCCGCAATGACGTCCCCTTCCACCACAGCTCGCTGGGCTGGCGCTTCTACGACTACATCTTCATGCCGGTGCTGGGACCGGACGGCGAGGTGGAAGCCATCGCCGGCACCACCCGCGACGTGACCGACCGCAAGCGCCAGGAGGAGGCCATGCGCCGCAGCGAACAGCGGCTGCGCGCGATCGTCGACGCCAGTTCCGACCTGATCTACCGCCTCAGCCCCGACTGGCAGGAGATCGAGATCCTCGGCGGCCGCGCGGTGACCGACCTGCCCCGCGGCCAATCCATCCGCTGGTCGAGCGACCGCATCCATCCCGAGGACAAGGCGCGCATGTCCGAAGCGATGTCCCGTGCGCGCCAGACGCTGACGCCCTACCAGTCGCAGCACCGCGTCGCACTGCGCCAGGGCGAATGGACCTGGATCGAGTCGCGCGCGGTGCCGGTCCACGGCCGCGAGGGCGAGGTGGTCGAATGGTTCGGCGCCGCGACCGATGTCACCCAGCGCGTGCGTCACGAGGAGCACCTGCAACTGCTGGTGGACGAACTCAACCACCGGGTCAAGAACACGCTGGCGATCGTGCAGTCGCTGGTGGCGCAGACCCTGCGTACCTGCGCCGACAGCCGCGAGGCCGCGGCCCTGATCGAATCGCGGCTGCGCACGCTGGCCTCCACCCACGACATGCTCACGCGCGAGAAGTGGACCGGCGCCTCGATCCCGGAGATCGTGCGGCTCGCGATGGGCCACTGCCTCGACGGCGAGGCCGCGCGCTTCGACGTGCACGGCCCCGACGTGAGCCTCGACCCGCGGCGCGCCGTGGCCCTGTCCATGGCGCTGCACGAGCTGTGCACCAACGCCACCAAGTACGGTGCGCTGTCCACGCCCGGCGGGCGCGTCCGCATCCATTGGACGGTCCGGGACGGCGCCGAGCAACGGCGCCTGGTACTGGAGTGGCAGGAGTCCGGCGGCCCGCCCGTCAGCGCACCCGCGCACGGCGGCTTCGGCACGCGCCTGCTCCAGCGAGGCCTGCAGCACGACCTGGGCGGCACCGTCGCACTCGACTTCCCCGTCGACGGCGTCCGTTGCCATGTGGTGGCCCCCCTTCCCCAATCGCAGGAATCCGCATGACCCGACAGGTACTGCTAGTCGAGGACGAATCGCTGCTGGTCATGGTGCTCGAGGACATGCTGCCCGAGCTCGGCTACGAAGTGGCCGCGTCCGCCCCCTCGGTCGAGGCCGCGCTGCACCTGCTCGGATCGCACGATCCGGATCTCGCCATCCTCGACGTGAACCTCGGCGGCACGCATTCCTTCCCCGTGGCCGATGCGCTGGCCAGGCGCGGCATCCCGTTCGTGTTCGCCTCGGGCTACGGCGAATCGATCCTTCCCGACCGCTATGCGGACAGGCCGCTCGTTCCCAAACCCTACGGCCGCAACGAACTCGAAGCCGCGCTGGCGCAGCTGCCCGGACGCCAATCCGCGGAGAGCTGAGGGCGGCGGATGCGGCTCACGAACGACGCTCAGCGCGGGCGCGACCGGGCGGACCCGTCGCCCCCCGGGGGCGCCGCCCCCCCGCCGGCCTCCGGGTC
>JAEXLY010000263.1 GCA_023444765.1 Pseudomonadota bacterium
GTGCAAACGCGGCGTAAGCCGCGGCTTCATCTGGTAATAGCGATCTGCGTCACCCGCCGACGGGCACAAGCCCGCGGCACGACCGGCCAGGGATGCCGGCAAGGACCATCCGCAGTCCGCATTCAACGCCAGGAAGGCGACACAGACGTCCAAGGCTCCACACTTCATCTTTCCAAGGAACCCAGTCCATGCGCCACCAGAAAGCCGGTCGCAAGTTCAACCGCACCAGTGCCCACCGCCAGGCGATGTTCACCAACATGGCCGCCTCGCTGTTCAAGCACGAACTGATCAAGACCACCCTGCCCAAGGCCAAGGAACTGCGCCGCGTCGCCGAGCCGCTGATCACCCTGGGCAAGGTCGACAGCGTCGCCAACCGTCGTCTTGCCTTCTCGCGCCTGCGCGACAAGGAAGCGGTGGGCAACCTGTTCACCACGCTGGGCCCGCGCTACGCCAGCCGTCCGGGCGGCTACCTGCGCATCCTCAAGTGCGGCTTCCGTGCCGGCGACAATGCGCCGATGGCGTATGTCGAGCTGGTCGACCGCCCGCAGGCGTCCGCCGAGTAACCGGCCCGCCAGCGTGAACCTGAAACCCCGGCCCTGGCCGGGGTTTCCGTTTTCCGGGCGCGGCTCCGGACATTGATCCGCGCCCGGTGCTCGAAGCCGCGGCGGGCAGGGCGATCGCCGCGCGTTCCCTGCCGGCCTCCTCACGCCCGCCGGCTCCGTTCGCGACACCGTTCCGGTCCGGTCAGGGGCTGGAAGATGATCTCGTGGCCACCGCTGCGGGACCGCGCTGCGGCTCTACAGGGACGCAGCGCATGCGCCATGGCGGATGGCCCGTGCGCAATCGTCAGGCTGGCGTGATAATGCCGGCCGCCGACACACCGCCACAGGCCACCATGAATCCATTCCACTGGTCGTTCCGTTCCCAGATGCTGTCGGGTGCGGTCGCGTGTTTCGCCCTGATCGGTTTCGCGATCTACAGCCAGTTCGCCTGGGGCCTGCAGCCGTGTCCGCTGTGCATCTTCCAGCGCATCGCGTTTGCCGCCCTGGGTCTGGTGATGCTGGTGGCGGGCCTGCATGCACCGCGCGGGACTGGCGGCCGGCGTGCCTGGTCGGTGCTGGCGCTGGCGGCGTCGGCCGTAGGCATCGGAATCGCCGGGCGCCATGTGTGGCTGCAGATGTTCCCGCCGGAGATCCCGGCCTGCGGGGCGCCGTTCGCCTTCATGCGCGAGACCATGGACACCCCCAGCCTGATCCGGCAGGTGCTGACCGGCACCGGGGACTGCGGCGCCGTCGACTGGACGTTCCTGGGGCTGTCGATGCCCTGGTGGAGCCTGATCTGGTTCGTGCTCCTGGCTTCCTGGGCCCTGTTCGCGGGACTTCGCCGTCGTCGCTGAGCCGTTGCAGCTGAAATTGACGCGCCGCAGCAAGGCGCGCACCATGCCCTTTCGAAACGGGCAGATCCCATGCACAGCGCAGACCGCACCCTCCAGGCCGTGAACCTCCCCGAGCAGTGGCATCCCGGCAGCTGGCGCTCGCGCCCGGCGCTGCAGATGCCGGTGTATCCGGACGAGGTGGCGCTGGCGGAGGTACAGGACGAGCTGCGGCAACTGCCCCCGCTGGTGACCTCGCGCGAGATCCTGGCGCTCAAGCAGCAGTTGGCCGAAGCCCAGGAGGGCAGGCGCTTCCTGCTGCAGGGCGGCGATTGCGCGGAGAACTTCGGCGAGTGCAGTTCCGAGATCATCTCCAACCGGCTCAAGGTGCTGCTGCAGATGAGCCTGGTGCTGGTGCATGGCATGAAGTTGCCGGTGGTACGCGTGGGTCGTTTCGCCGGGCAGTACGCCAAGCCGCGCTCGGCCGGCACCGAGGTGCGCGACGGCGTGGAGCTGCCGAGCTACCGCGGCGACATCGTCAACGGCCCGGCATTCACCGCCGAGGCGCGCATTCCCGACCCGCGCCGCATGGTCAAGGCGCATGCGCGGTCGGCGATGACGATGAACTTCGTGCGCTCGCTGATCGATGGCGGCTTCGCCGACCTCCACCACCCCGAGTACTGGGGGCTGGGCTGGGTATCGCAGGCGCCGCTGGCGGGCGAGTACGAGAAGATGGTCGCCGGCATCGGCGACGCGGTGCGTTTCATGGAGACGCTCGCCGGCCGGCAGATGCACAGCCTCAACCGCGTGGATTTCTACACGTCGCACGAAGCGCTGCTGCTGCCCTACGAGGAGTCCCAGACGCGGCAGGTTCCGCGCCAGTGGGGCTGGTTCAACCTCAGCACGCATTTCCCGTGGGTGGGCATGCGTACCGCCGCGCTCGACGGCGCGCATACCGAGTACTTCCGCGGCATCCGCAACCCGATCGCGGTCAAGGTCGGGCCGAGCGCGACGCCCGACCAGCTGCTGCGCCTGATCGACGTGCTCAACCCGGACGACGAGCCGGGCCGGCTGGGCCTGATCCACCGCATGGGCGCGGCCGAGGTCGCGGCGAAGCTGCCTCCGCTGCTGGATGCGGTGAAGCGCGAAGGCCGCCGCGTGCTGTGGATCTGCGACGCGATGCACGGCAATACCGAGTCGACCAGCAACGGCTACAAGACCCGCCGCTTCGACAACATCCGCAGCGAGATCGAGCAGTCCTTCGACATCCACGCAGCGGCCGGCACGCGCCTTGGCGGCGTGCACCTGGAACTCACCGGCGAGGACGTCACCGAGTGCACCGGCGGCGCGCGTGCGCTCACCGAGGTGGACCTTGAGCGCGCCTACCGGTCCACGGTCGATCCTCGCCTGAACTACGAGCAGGCGCTGGAGACCGCGATGCTGATCGTGCGCAAGCACGCCCAGCTCAATCCGCCGGTCAGCGCCTGACCGACGACTGGCGCGGTCGCCACCGCGCCGGGCTCAAGCGCGGCGACGCAGCAGGTCGCGGGCCAGCACCGCGACCACGGCCAGGTTCACCGCGAGCACGGACAGCGCGATCCAGCCCGGGTGGCGGATGAGGGCGTGCAGTTCGAACGGCAGGTAGATGGCCGCGGAGACGCAGCCCAGCCACGACGCCCAGGCGCGGGCGCGCCACAGCCCCCAGGCTTCGACCAGGCGCAGCAGGCCGTAGGCGGCGACCGCGAGCACGGCCAGGCGCAGCGATTCGGCGCTGATCGCGCGCTGCAGCCAGCCGGTCCCGGGAGCCTGGGCCTGGAACCGCGAGAGCAGCATCGCGGCCCCTCGCTGCAGCAGGGCGGCACCGGCCAGCGCGAGCCCGGCAGCGGCGGCCAGCGACACGATGCCCTTGAGGCCTTCGAAAAGCGCCACGGCGCGTAGCGCAGGATCGGCGGCCGTAGGAGCCGCCGCAGCAACGGCGATGTCCGAGGGCGCGCGCATGGCGGCGGTCAGAACAGCGCCGGCTGCTGCTGCGCGGGCGGCGCGGCGCCGCTCAGCGTCCACTCGCCCAGTGCCCGGTAGCGCCCGCCGGCGTTGAACAGCAGCTCGAACCCTTCGACCCGGAGCGATTCACCGGTGCAGTCGACCTCGTCTATCCAGGGTTGCGGCGGCGCGCCGCGCTCCAGGTAGGCCAGGGTCACGTGCGGTTGCTTGGTCGCCTCCTGCGGGCGGATGCCGGCATGGCGCAGCGCATCGCGATTGGCGTCGCACAGGGCCTGCAGCAGAACGTTGCGCCGGGGCAGCGCGACCAGTACACCGGCATGGCGCCAGAACGCGAGGCGCTCGATGCTGAACTCGTGGGGCGTCACTGCCTCAGCCGCAACCCCGAGCGCGTCGCGCGTTGCCGCCACGATGGCGTCGTCGAAGTCGCGCGCGACGAAGCACAGGGTGACGTGCCATTGATCGGGGCGACGCAGCGAAAGCCGTGGCGCATCGTCCGGGCGCGCGGCGAGGACGCGATCGCGCAGGATGGCCAGCGTCGCCTGTCCGGCGACGTCCGGCCTCCAGCCGGTGAACAGCGTGCGGCTCACGCCGCGCGGCTGGCGCGCTTGCGGTCGCTTTCGGTCAGCAGCTTCTTGCGCAGGCGGATTTCCTTCGGCGTGATCTCGACCAGCTCGTCGTCGTCGATGAAGTCCAGCGCCTGCTCGAGCGAGAACTTGATCGCCGGCGAGAGCTGGATCGCATCGTCCTTGCCCGAGGCGCGCATGTTGGTCAGCGGCTTGGCCTTGATGACGTTGACGGTGAGGTCGTTGTCCTTGGAGTGGATGCCGACCAGCTGGCCTTCGTAGACGTTGTCGCCTTCGGCTGCGAACAGCTTGCCGCGATCCTGCAGCGGCCCGAGCGAATACGCCGGCGTGGTGCCGGGCGCGTTGGCGATCATCACGCCGTTCTGGCGCTTGGCGATCGCGCCCTGCTCCTTGGGACCGTAGTGGTCGAACACGTGGAACAGCAGGCCGCTGCCCGAGGTCAGGGTCTTGAACTCGTTCTGGAAGCCGATCAGCCCGCGCGCGGGAATCATGTAGTCCAGGCGCACGCGGCCCTTGCCGTCGGGCTCCATGTTCTTGAGCTGCGCCTTGCGCATGCCCAGCTTTTCCATCACCGCGCCCTGGTGGATCTCCTCCACGTCGACCACCAGCTGTTCGATCGGCTCCATCAGCTGGCCGTCGATCTCCTTGATGATCACTTCCGGCCGCGACACGGCGAGCTCGAAGCCCTCGCGGCGCATGTTCTCGATCAGCACCGAGAGGTGCAGCTCGCCGCGGCCGGAGACCAGGAACTTGTCGGCGTCCTCGAGCTGTTCCACGCGCAGCGCGACGTTGTGCACGGCCTCGCGCTCGAGCCGGTCCTTGATCTGGCGGCTGGTGAGGAACTTGCCGCCGGACAGCTCCTTGCTGCCGGCGAACGGCGAGTTGTTGACCTGGAAGGTCATCGAGATGGTGGGCTCGTCGACCGTCAGCGGCGGCAGCGCCTCGGGCGCGTCGAGCGCGCAGACGGTATCGGAGATGGTGAGTTCGGCGATGCCCGAGATGGCGACGATGTCGCCGGCCTGCGCGGTCTCCTGCTCGATGCGCTCCAGACCCATGAAGCCCAGCACCTGCAGTACCTTGCCCTGGCGCTTGTTGCCGTTGCGGTCGATCACCGCCACCGGCATGTTCTTCTTCACCGTGCCGCGCTGCACGCGGCCGATGCCGATCACGCCGACGAAGTTGTTGTAGTCCAGCTGGCTGATGCGCATCTGGAACGGGCCGTCCAGGTCCACCGGCGGCGCGGGGACGTGCTGCATGATCGCTTCGTACAGCGGGGTCATGTCGCCCTCGCGCACGTCGTCGGTCAGGCCCGCGTAGCCGTTCAGGCCCGAGGCGTAGATGATCGGGAAATCCATCTGTTCCGGGGTGGCGCCGAGGCGGTCGAACAGGTCCCAGACCTGCTCGACGACCCATTCGGGGCGCGCACCGGGGCGGTCGACCTTGTTGATCACCACGATCGGCTTGAAGCCCATCGCGAAGGCCTTCTGGGTGACGAAGCGCGTCTGCGGCATCGGGCCGTCCATCGCGTCGACCAGCAGCAGCACCGAATCCACCATCGACAGCACGCGCTCCACCTCGCCGCCGAAGTCGGCGTGCCCGGGGGTGTCGACGATGTTGATGCGGTTGCCCTGCCAGGTGATGGCGGTGTTCTTAGCCAGGATGGTGATGCCGCGTTCCTTCTCCTGGTCGTTGCTGTCCATCACCCGCTCGGCGAGGACGGTGCGTTCGTTCAGGGTGCCCGACTGCTTGAGCAACTGGTCGACGAGGGTGGTCTTGCCGTGGTCGACGTGGGCGACGATGGCGATGTTGCGCAGGCGTTGGATGGACATGGATTCGGAGGTCGGGTCATCCGCACACGCTGCCGTGAAGGGGCAGGGCGCGGGGGAGGGTGGAAGGGAAGCGGGCTATTATATCGGGTCAACCGCCCTATCCGGGCCACTGGAGCTGAATACATGAGCCTTTCCGCCGTTTTCGACACCGACCGGGGCGAGATCAGGGTCGAGCTGTTCGCCGACAAGGCGCCGCTGACCGTCGCCAACTTCGTCAACCTGGCCCGGCGCGGCTTCTACGACGGGCTCAATTTCCACCGGGTGATCCCCGACTTCATGATCCAGGGCGGCTGCCCCAAGGGCACCGGCACCGGCGGCCCGGGCTACAAGTTCGAGGACGAGACCAACAATGGCGTGAAGCACGAGCGCGGCGTCCTGTCGATGGCCAACGCCGGCCCCAACACCAACGGCAGCCAGTTCTTCATCACCCACATCAGGACCGACTGGCTGGACGGCAAGCACACCGTGTTCGGCAAGGTCACCCAGGGCCTGGACGTGGTGGACGCGGTGAAGCAGGGCGACGGCATCAAGTCGGTGAAGATCGAGGGCGACGCGGAGGCGGTGCTGGCGGCGAAGGCCGACCGCGTCGCCGAGTGGGAGCGCA
>JAEXLY010000290.1 GCA_023444765.1 Pseudomonadota bacterium
GCGCTCCTTCCATCGCGGCAGTGCGCGGCGCGGCGGGGGCGGCGGCCTGGCTCGCGCCTGCGGCGCCGCTGCCGGATGCCGTCAGTGGCGCGCCGCCGTTGCGACGGATCGGCGCACTGGCGAACGAACAGTTCGTGGGCGCCGCCAGCGGCCAGCCGTTGCCCGGGCGCCAGTTGTCGAGCTTGCAGCCATTGCGGTAGACGATGACTTCCTGGTTGCTGGCGACATTGGCGAAGCGGTGCGTCGGCCCTCCGTTCGGAAACCGCACTTCCAGGTCCACCGTGGCGTTGTTGCCCAGCCCCGTATGCAGGTGCGTCTGCGGATGCTGCTCGCCCACCAGCACCGGCATGTGTGCGATCAGCTGGCTGGTGCCGGGGCGGTACCAGCGCACGCTGGCGCCCACGCCGTCGCTGTTGCCGGCCGTGCCGCGCACGCGCACCTTCATCCAGCGGTTGCCGTCGGTGTTGGTGGTGTTGCGCCACAGGCCGAGGTTGGTCTGGAACTGGGTCTTGACGATGTCCAGGCGCCCGTCGTTGTCGAAATCGGCCACGTCGGCGCGCGGCTTGCCCGACTGCCAGCCGCCGGACCCGGACCCCGATGCCTGGCCGAAGTTGGTCGCGGTGGACGCGGTGAAGGTCATGTTGCCGTTGTTGCGGTAGATCCGCACCGAATCGTTGACGCCGGCCACCATCAGGTCCTGCCAACCGTCGTTGTCGAAGTCCGCGGCGATGATGTTGCCGTAGTCGCTGGCGGCGATACCCGACAGCCCGGACGCGGACGAGACGTCGGAGAAGCCTCCCGATCCGTTGTTGCGGTAGAGCAGCCCGCGGTTGCTGGCGCTGAACTGGTTGCCGTCGAGGTAGAACAGGTCGAGGTCGCCGTCGTTGTCGAAGTCGGCCAGCAGCATCTGCATGAAGCCGCCGCCGGAGAACGCCGGCACCGCCACCCAGGCCAGGGTGCCGCGATCGTTACGCCAGTAGCCACCGCGCGCCGGCTGGACGATGTCGGGCCAGCCATCGCCGGTGACGTCGCCCACCACCTGGTACGCGCTGCTTCCCGAGGCCGGGCGCAGCTGCTGCCCGGACATGCCCAGCACCTGCCGGGTGTCGGTGACGATCTCCAGGTTGCCGCTACCGGTGATGTCGCCGAAGGCGCAATAGCCTTCGCAGCCGTTCTCCTTGGCGGCAAAGCGCGGCATGGCGGCGCCATTGCTGGATCCGTTGCGGTAGCGCGCGCTCATCGCCCCGCCGTGGCGGCCCCAGAAATCCTGCTTGCCGTCGCCGTTGAAGTCCAGCCGCGTGACCCATCCGGAGATCAGCGGGTTGCCCGCGATGTAGTGGTTGGTCTGGCTGCTGGGCGCGTGCTGGAAGGTGCCGCTGCCGTCGCAACGGTTGTTCCACAAGCGTGTGGTCGCGCCCCAGTCGCTGTGCGAGACGATGAACGCATCGGGGCAGCCATCGCTGTTGAAGTCCACGAACAGCGCGTCGAAGCGGTACTGCGAGTCGGGGATCGAGTCCACGCGCTGCGCGGCCTCGTTGACGAAGGTCAGGGGGCCCGCCGCCTTCGCGGGCGCCGCCGCGGCCGCTCGCACGCCTGGCGCGACGCCCTGGTCGGCGAAGCCTGCGCCGGTACAGGCGCACAGCAGGGCGAGCGCGAGGGCGCGGCGACGGTTCATTGCGCGAGAAGCCATGTCATCTCCGGGTTGCGGTTCTGCCAGTTGAATGCGCGCGGGGTATGCGACACCACCGCGCATTCGCGATTGAGGTACCTGGCGAGCCTGTCGGCACGCCGCGAGAATTTCTCCCGCCAGTCCGGATCGGTCTCGAAGTGGCGCGCCGCGGCGACCGCCATGAGCAGTTCCGGGTTGTGGGCGTCCGAGCCCCAGCCTTCGCTGTCCTGGATCTCCACGACCCGCTCGAGCGGAGCGATCGCGGAGGAGAAGTACCAGCCGATGGTGCCGCCGGTGTTGCAGGGCGAACGCCATTTGCCGGCAAGGTCGTCCGGCACGAAGCCGTAGGTCTCGAGGTAGCGACCGAAATCGCGCAGCATCACCGGGATGCGCTCGTCCCCGGTCACCAGCCAGGCCCGCCACAGGCCGCCGACGATGTTGGCGCTCATCCACGGCGATGCCCCGCGCACGTCGGTCGCGGGGTCGTACTCGGCGCCCTCATGGGTCTGCCAGGAATGGGTCCAGGCGCCCGTGACCGGGTCGCCACCGGGCGGCGCCTGCTGGTGGTCGTGCAGCCAGCCGACGATGTCGAGCACCTGCCGCCGCGTCTGCGGCGATCCGGTCAGCTCGTAGGACGACACCAGGTGTTCGAGTGCGAGCCCCACCTGGCGTTCGGTCCAGAGCTGGCCGGCACCCTTGTACGGGCCCATCGGCACACTCCAGCCGCCCTTGAACTGGTTGTCCGCCATCTGCACCACGGTCGCCGCGTCCAGGCGCGTGTCGTCGCCGGCCAGCGCCACCAGCAGCAGGTGCGGCGTGACGTAGCTGTACTTGGGATCGCAGGCGTTGACGCCGTCGAATTCCCAGCCGCCGGTGCAGTCCGGCCAGCCGCCGCCGCTGCCGCCGCGCTTGATCCTGGAGAGGTAGAACGTGGCGGCGTTGTAGAACTCGGCGAAACGGTCCGGGTCGCCGCTGCGCACGTACTGCAGGCCGATCACGGAGGCGCGGTCGAACAGGAACGCGTGCACGCCCGAGTACGGCACATCCCTGGCCCAGTCCCATTGCGCATCGATGTAGCGGTCGTAGTCGCGCTTGCGATCGTGGACCAGCTGGCGGCCGGCGATGCCCGAGGCCACCAGCCAGCCGGGATCGAGCGTGGCGAGCACGCGTGGCACCGGCGCGTCCATCCTGCCCGGCCGCGTCCCCGCGTCGTACGGCTGCTCGTCGACCGACCGCGTGCGCGGTTGCGTGGTGTCGAAGCGGTATTTGCCGCGGGGGTCGGCGACGAACTGGACCTTTACCGCGCGGATGCTGTCGTCCTTCCAGTGCCAGCGCAGGGTGGGCCTGACGAACGCGGGCACCTCGGCGCCGCTGGCGTCGAGGATGCGCAACCGCGAGGCATCGGTGAGCGCCCCTTCCGGGAAGGGAATGCCGAGGGTCACCAGTTCGCTGTCGCGAACCTCGCCATTCGCAGTCAGGGCGATGGTCGTGGGCGGCAAGGCGGGAGCCGCCCCGGTGGGGACCTGGGCGGTCGTAGCCGCCGCGGGCGCGTTCTGCGCACACGCGGCCAGGGCCGGCAGCGCGCACAGCGCCAGCAGTTGCAGCAGGGGCATACAGCGACGGACAGCAGCGATCGCAGGCATGGGAAGCGTCTCCGGCAGGGCATCGTCAGCACCCTGTCGTCCAGCCACGGGCCGGGGGCCCGATTCGGCGGGCTGGAGTATAGGGTCGCGTTCCCGGCCCCCTGTGGCGGCGGACAGCACTGGGCATCGCGTCACATCGTGCGGTCATCCGACCGACAGGGTGGCGCATGCCGGCGGCGGTCCTGCCACTCCGGAATCGGCGTATCCTATTGCAAATCAATAGTTTGTTGAAGGCATGACGAATCCCGGCCCGAAGTCGCAGATTCCGGCGAAAAGTGACGCAGGTCCGGCCGCGCGCTGGCCGCGGAGCGACGCAGGCGAGCTGCTGGTGTCCGGCAGGCCGCTGTCGCGGGTGGTGGCCGAGGTCGGCGGAACGCCCTGTTACCTGTACGACCGCAGCCGCCTCGCCGAACGCGCGCGCAGCCTGCGCGCGGCGCTGCCACCGCAGCTGCTGCTGCACTACGCGATCAAGGCCAATCCCATGCCGGCGCTCGCCGGCTTCCTGCGCGCGCATGTGGATGGCTTCGACGTCGCCTCCGCCGGCGAGCTGCGGGTCGCGCTGGACGCCGGCATGGCGCGCGAGCACGTGAGCTTCGCCGGGCCGGGCAAGCGGGAGTCCGAGCTGTACAGCGCGCAGGCCGCCGGCGTCCTCGTCAACATCGAATCGTTCCGCGAGGTCGACATCCTCGCGCGCGCCTGCGAGCGCGACGGCATCCCGGCGCGCGTGGCCGTCCGCGTCAACCTGCCGTTCGAGCTCAAGGCGTCGGGCATGAAGATGAGCGGCGGCGCCAGGCAGTTCGGCGTCGACGACGACCAGGTGCCCGCGCTGATGCAGCGCATCGCCGATGCCGGACTGGCATTCGAGGGCTTCCACTGTTTCGCCGGCTCGCAGAACCTGCGCGCCGAGGCGATCATCGAGGCGCAGCAGCGCAGCTACGAACTGGTCCGGACCTGGCTCGACCTGTTCCCTGCGCCGCTGCGCTGGCTCAACCTCGGGGGCGGCTTCGGTATTCCCTACAGCGATCGCGACCAGCCCCTCGATCCCGCGCCCGTGGCCGCATCGCTGCACGCGCTCGCCGCGCGCACCGCAGCCGACTTCGGCCCGCAGGCGCGGCTGGTGCTGGAACTGGGACGCTATCTCGTCGGCGAGGCGGGACTGTACGTATGCCGGGTGCTCGACCGCAAGATCTCGCGCGGCAAGGTGTTCCTGGTCACCGACGGCGGCATGCACCAGCACCTGGCCGCCTCGGGCAATTTCGGCCAGGTGATGCGCCGCAACTACCCCATCGCGATCAACGGCGCGGGCGAGGAGCGGGAGAAGGCCACTGTCGTCGGCCCGCTGTGCACGCCGCTGGACCTGCTCGGCGACGACGTCGAACTTCGCCGCGCCGCGCCAGGCGACCTGGTGGCGGTGTTCCAGTCGGGCGCCTATGGACGGTCGGCAAGCCCGCGCCAGTTCCTCGGCCACCCGGACGTGGTCGAAGCGCTGGTCTGATCCGCGCAGCGGTCAGCCCAGCAGGCGGCGGTAGACCTCCAGGTAGTCGCCTGCGTAGCGACGCGTGCTGAACTGGTGGCGCGCGTGCTCGATCGCCTGGCGCGCGAGCTCGCCGCGATAGGCACTGCTGTCGCCAAGCTGCCGCAACGCATCGGCCAGCGCGTCTGCCTCGGGCACCGGCGCCAGGCGGCCCGTCTGGCGGTCCAGCACCACCTCGGGGATGCCGCCCACCCGCGCCGCCACCACCGGCACCCCGCAAGCCTGCGCCTCGGCCAGGACAAGGCCGAAAGCCTCGTCGCGGGCGCCATGCAACAGCACGTCGAAGCCGGGGAACCAGTGTTCGGGGTCGGGCCGGAACCCGCAGAAGTGGATGCGGTCTCCCGCCTCGGCGGCGGCGAGCGCGCGCATCCTGGCTTCCAGCGGGGAATCGCCGCGCCCCAGCACCATCAGCCGCGCATCGCGACCGGGCTGGCGGCGCATGAAGTCCTGGAACGCCGCGATGGCCAGGTCCACGCCCTTCTCCGGACCGAAGTGCCCGACGGTGCCGACCACCAGTGTGTCCTCGGACGCCCCGATGCTCGCGCGCGCCCGCGCGCGCGCGCCCGGATCGGGGCGGAATCGCTCCAGGTCGATGCCCAGCGGAATGCACGAAACCTTCGACGGGGAAACGAAGTTGTGCGCCACGTAATGGCGCAGCCGTTCCTGCGACGCGGTCACGACAGCGCCCACCCGCAGGCCGACGAGGGCGTTGCGCAGGCGGTCGCGGAAGCGCGCGGTTTCCAGCCCCCGCGTGCGGTGGAAACTCATCAGCAGCGCAGGCCCGCGCTTGGGCATGGCCAGCGCCGCCATGGCCTCGCTGGCGGCGTCGTGCGCATGGACCACATCGATGGCGTGCCTGCGGCAATGGTCGCGCAGCCGGCGCAGGGCCGTGCCGTCGAACAGGCCGTGGCGCCCGAGGCTGAAAGTCTCTTCGAACAGCGCGCGTTCACCGGGCTCGGACCCGAATGCGTCGAGGCAGCCGAGATGGCTGCCGACCCCGAGCTCGCGCAGTCCCAACGCCAGCGCGGCGATCGCTTCCCGCCGCCCGCCGTGGCTGTAGGACAGGGTGAGATGCAGGACCTTCATCGGTGCGGTGGCATCCGGATGCGCGACGCCTGCGGCGCGCGTCGTCCCGCTGCGCGCCTGCGGGCGACGCTTCGCCGGTGTCCGCGCGTATCGCGTGACGGGGTGGGCGCCGTCCGCCTCCGGCTCCATCGCTGCGGCCGCACGCAACACGGCCTCCGAGTCACGCCCGGTCGGATCCATCGACGCTCACCTGGCGGGATCCGTTGGGCCAGTGGGAACTGCAGCAGCGACGCGCATTCGACATGCCCCTGAGAGATGGCGCCGGCAGGGCAGCAGCGGCTGGCGCTGGCGCTGGCGGCGGACAGAAGCTGAAACGGCGGACGGCCCGCAGGTCGGCCATTCGACAGGTCGGGGCCGCAGCAGGGCATGGGCGGCACCGGCAGGCCCGTCTGCCGCCACGCTGTCCCCTTGCGGACGCTCAGGGCGTATCAGGTGGGTGTCCCGGCGCATCCGGGAAGCACCCGTCCGCCCAGCCAATCGACCGAGCCCAGATGGAAGCAGTGATCGAGTCCGCGTCCGCACCCGCGTCCAGCGACATTCCAAGGCACTTCTATCGTGATGCGCCGCAGGATCCACACCAGCGCCGGCGACACCGGGCAGTCCTCTCGCTGCTGCACGACCTGCCGCCCGGTCGGGTGCTGGACTACGGCTTCGGCTGGGGGGACATCGCCTGGGCCGCGTCCAGGACCCATCCCGACATCCATGCCGTGGACGTCGAACAGCGCCGGGTCGAGTTCGCGCGCCGGCAGTACGCGCCGATTCCCTTCGACCAGTGCAGGCCCGACGGCGTGGACTTCGCCGACGCCAGCTTCGACATCGTGCTGTCGATCGTGGTGCTGCCCTTCGTGCCCGACGACGAGGCCTACGTGGCCGAGCTGCGCCGCGTGCTGCGGCCCGGCGGCCACCTGATCATCGCCACCAAGACCTCGCAGTTCCTGCCGCGGATGTGGAAGCGCCTGAGCGGCCAGCGCGCGCGCGACCGCAACCCGTCGCCGGGCATCCGCCACCACGATGCGGGCGACGCCGCGGCGCTGCTGCAGCGCCACGGCTTCGGCATCCTCCGGCGCAGGGCCTTCTACGACCCGCCGTTCGAAGCCCGTCGCAACGCGGTGGACCTGGCCAACGGCGTCTTCGAGGCCGCGGGGGCCGCGCTCGGGCTGGTGGAGCCCGCCCCCTACCCGCTGTTCCTGGCCAGGCGCGAGGACTGACACCGCCCCGCGCGAAGCCTGCCCTGCGGGATCAGCGGCGCGCGGCCTGCAGCCCGAAAGGATCGGACGCCAGCCACCGCACCCAGCGATGCCAGAGCGCCACGGCCGGCGGTGTGATCCGCACGTCCTGCGCCTGCGCGCGCGATCCCGGAACGGCGGCCGCGGGGGCCGCGGGCGACGTGGCTTCCACCGTCCTTCCCGTGGCGCTGGCGGCGCTGGGT
>JAEXLY010000301.1 GCA_023444765.1 Pseudomonadota bacterium
GTTCGAGAAGTACCAGGCCTGGCGCCGCGACTGGCTGCTGCGCTGGGAGGCCGGGGCCGATCCTGCCGATCCGCAGGCCACCCTCTGGCGCCGTGTCGCCCAGGGCCGGCTGCACCGCGCGCGCCGCATCCAGCAGTACCTCGACCCCCACGGCGCGGCCGACGGCCCGCTGCCCGCCGGCCTGCCGGCGCGGCTCTCGGCCTTCGCCACGCTCAACGTCTCGCCGGACGTGCTGCGCGTGATCGCCACCCAGGCGCGGGTCGGCACCCTGCATTTCTTCGTGCCCTCGCCGGCCCGCGACTACTGGGGCGACCTGCAGCGCTGGCGCCAGGGCGGCACCGGGGCGTCCACCGCGCTCGAGGCGGAGAACCCGCTGCTGCAGCGCTGGGGCGCGGCCGGCGTCGACTTCATGCGCATGATCGGCGGCTACGAGGTGGTCCATGCCTCGGCCGAGTTCGAGGTGCATGCCGATCCGGGCGAAGGTGGCGGCGCGCTGCACGGCAGCCTGCTGCGCCGCCTGCAGTCCGACCTCTACCATCGTCGCGGCGCGCCGGGCTGGCCGCTGCGCGAGGCGGTCGACCCCGCCGATCCCAGCCTGCAGCTGCATGCCTGCCACACCCGCCTGCGCGAACTGCAGGTGCTGCACGACCAGCTGCGCGGCCTGTTCGACGACCCGCGTTTCGATCCGCCGCTGCAGCCGCGCGAGGTCGCGGTGCTGGCGCCGGACATCGATCCCTACCTGCCCTACCTCGAAGCGGTGTTCGGCAGCCGCGGGCAGGAGGACGCGATTCCCTATGCGCTCGCCGACGCCAGCCCGCTGGCCGGCGAACCGCTGGCCGAAGTGTTCCTGCGCCTGCTGGCGCTGCCGGTCTCGCGCTTCGGCCTGCACGAGACGCTGGACCTGCTCGCCAGCCCGCCGCTGGCCGAGGCCAACCGCCTCGAGGCGGCCGATATCGACCGCCTGCAGCTGTGGCTCTCCGCGGCCGGCGCGCGCTGGGGCATCGATGCCGCGCATCGACGCCGCTTCGATGCGCCGGAGGACGATGCCTATACCTGGGCCTTCGCGCTCGACCGCCTGCTGCTCGGCCACGCCAGCGGCAGCGACGCGCCGATCCCGACCGCCTCGGGCGTGCTGGTCGCGCCGATGCCGGAACTCGAAGGCGGGGCGCTCGACGCGCTCGACACCCTCGTGCGCCTGCTGCGGGTGCTGGCCCACAACGCGCGTGCGCTGGGCGAGGCGCTGCCGCCGTCCGCCTGGCGCGAGCGCCTGCTCGGCCTGCTCGATGCGCTGCTGCCGCGCCTGCCGTCGAATCCCGCCACCGGGCGCGCGCTCGACCGGCTGCGTTCGCTGGTCGACGACTTCGCCAGCGGCGCCACTCGCGCCGGTTTCGACGCGCCGGTCCCGGCCGAGGCGGTGCGCGCGCACTTCGCCGCCGTGCTCGGCGAGGCCGACACGCGTGCGCCGCTGCTCACCGGCGGCGTCAGCATCGGGCGCATGGTGCCGATGCGCCTGCTGCCGTTCCGGGTGATTTGCGTGCTGGGCATGAACGATGGCGACTTCCCGCGCCGCGATCCGGCCGCCGGACTCAACCGCCTGAGCGCCGAACTCGGCAGCGATGCGCGCCGCATCGGCGACCGCTCCACCCGCGAGGACGACCGCTTCCTGTTCCTGCAGCTGCTGGCCGCGGCGCAGGACGTGTTCTACCTCAGCTGGCAGGGCGCGGATCCGCGCGACGGCAGCGCGCGCGAACCCTCGGTGCTGGTCTCCGAACTGCTCGACGTGGCGCGTGCGCAGCATGTCGCGGGCGTCGCAGCCTCGGACCTCGTGGTCCAGCATCCGCTGCAGCCGTTCTCGCCCGCGGCCTTCGGCGCCGGCGGCGAGCCGCGCCGCTTCTCCTACCGCGAGCACTGGCGCGTCGCCGCCGCCGGTTCCACCGCGAAGCGCGTGGCGCTGCCGCCCTGGTTCGACGGCGAGGCACTGGATCCGCCGGAGGAAGAGCCTGCGCTGTCGATCGACGCGCTGCGCCGCTTCCTGCTGCGCCCGGCCGAGCAGCTGCTGGCCCGGATGGGCCTGCGCCTGCCCGAGGTCGAGGCGCGGGGCGAGGACATCGAGCCCTTGGCCGCACCCGCCGGCGGGCTGGAGCGCGCCCGCCTGCAGCGCGCGGTGTTCGACGCGCTGCTGCGCGGCGAGCGGCCCGCCGCCATCCATGCCGACCTGCGCGCGCGCGGGCTGCTGCCGTCCGGACCGCTGGGCCATCGCGTGCTGGCGGCACATCAGGCGCAGCTGGCGCCCTATGTCGTCGCGTTCTCCGGCTGGCGCAGTGATGCCGCGCCGACCTCGCTGCCTGCGGAAGCGCTGATCGACGGCGTGCGCGTGTACGGCAAGCTCGACGACGCCTATCCGCATGGCCTTGCGCGCCTGCGCTTCGGCAAGCCCAACGGCCCGGCCGCGATCCGCAACGGCCTCGACTGGCTGCTGGCGCGTGCGGCTGGCCTCGACCTGCCCATGGCGGAATTCCACCAGGGCGACGACGACCGGTTGGGCCCGCACGCGCGTCCGGTGCTGTCGCCCGAAGACGCGCAGCGCGCGCTGCGGCAGCTGCTGCAGCTGCGCGCGCGCGGCCTGCGCGAGCCGCTGCCGTTCGCGCCCTACAGCAGCTGGGAGCTGTTCCTGCACGGCGACACCTTCGATCGCGCGGTGCGCCTGGCCGCGGAGAAATGGCGCGGAAACGGCCGCGGTTTCGCCGAGGCCGAGGCGCCGGCCCTGCGCCTGGCGCTGCGCGGCCGCGACCCCTTCGCCGACGACGAGGCCCTGCTGCGCTTCGCCGACGTCGCGCTCACCGTGTTCTCCGCCCTGCAGCTCGGCAAGGTCTACGACGGCGTCGATGCCGGTGCGCTGGCCGGCCTGGCCGCTGCCGTCGATGCGGAGGGCGGCGCATGAGCACGGCGCAGGACGCCTACCTGTCGCTGCCGCTCGAGGGCGTGCGCGCGATCGAGGCCTCGGCCGGCACCGGCAAGACCTTCACCCTCGCCACCCTGGTCGTGCGCCTGGTGCTGGAGCGGAACATCAGCATCGGCCAGATCCTGGCGGTCACCTTCACCGAGGCGGCCACCCAGGAACTGCGCGCGCGCGTCCGCCGTCGCCTGCTGCTGGCAGCGGAGATCGCGGCCGAAACCGCGGTGCCCGGCGCGGAGGACGAATCGCCGGAAGCGGCGCTCACGCGCGGGCTGATCGAAGCGCATCTGTCCAGCGGCGGCGAAGCGCGTCCCGCGCTGCAGCGCCGCCTGCGTGCGGCGGCCGACGGCATCGACCTCGCCGCGATCTTCACCATCCACGGCTTCTGCGCGCGGGTGCTGCGCGAGCACGCGCTGGAAAGCGGCCAGGGCTTCGACGCCCCCGAACTGCTGGCCAACGATGGCGCGCTGCGCGAAGCCATCGCCGCCGACCTCTGGCGTGCGCATGCCACCGATGCCGCCGCGGTCGATGCGCTGGCCGGGCTCTGGCCCGATGGGCCGGAAGCCCTGGCGCGCGACCTGCCGCCGCTGGTGCGCGAAAGCGTGCTGCTGCCCGAGCCCGCACCGGCGCTCCCCGATCCCACGCCCATGCTGCAGGCCGCGGCGCAGGGCCTGGTCGACGCCGGCCGCATGCATGGCGACAGCTTCCGCGACGAACTGCTGCGCGCGGTCGAGGGCAAGGTGCTGCATGGCGGCAGCTACAAGGCGGAGTGGATCGCGGACCTGTTCGAGGCGCTCAAGGCCTGGTGCGCGTCGGGCGATACGCAGCAGCCCTTCTCGCACCAGAAGCTCGCGCAGCTGCATCGCGAGACCCTGCGCGCGCGCACCAGCAAGTCCGGCCAGGGCCGCACGCCCGATTCGCCGCTGTGCGGCGCGGTCGAGGAATACGCCGGCGCGCTGGCGGCGATGGGCGACTACCGCGAGGCGCAGCAGGTCGCCCTGCTGCACCGTCTGCGCGGGGACGCGCGCCGCCGCCTCGCCCTGCACAAGCGCGAGCTGCGGGTGCAGACCTACGACGACCTGATCGACCGCGTCGCCGACGCGCTCGAAGGCGACCAGGCCGACGCCCTGGTGCAGCGCCTGCGCGCGCAGTACCGTATCGCCCTGGTCGACGAGTTCCAGGACACCGATCCGCGCCAGTGGCGGATCTTCGACCGGGTCTTCGGCGCCGGCAGCGGCGATCCGGCGCTGTTCGTGATCGGAGATCCCAAGCAGGCGATCTACGGTTTCCGCGGCGGCGATGTCGAGACCTATCTCGTCGCGCGCGCCACGGCCGAGGCCGGGCCGCCGCTCTCGCAGAACTTCCGTTCGCGGCCCTCGGTGCTGCGCGCGATCGACGCGCTCTACGCCAATGCCGGCGAGGCGGCCTTCGTCGATCGCCGCATCGCCTTCCATCGCGTTGCGCCGGGCGGGAAGCGAGACGACGCCGACTACCTGCGCGACGGCGTCCCCGCGCCGGCGCTGGTCCTGTGGCGCGCACCGGCGCCGCCGCCCGATCGCAACGGCAGGCAGAAGCCATGGAGCGCGACGCGTTCGCGCGAGCTCGCCACCGACGCCTGCGTCGCCGCCATCCACGCGGTCCTGGTCGATGCGCGCGCCGGCAGGGCGCTGGTTGACGGCTGTCCGGTGCGTCCGGGCGACATCGCGGTGCTGGTGCGCAAGCACCACGAGGCCACGCGCATCCGCGAGGCGCTGGCGGCGGTCGGCATTCCCGCGGTCGCGGCCGGCAAGCAGAGCCTGTTCGCCACCGCCGAGGCGCACGAGCTGTACGCCCTGCTGCAGGCGCTGCTGCATGGCGCCGACGATGGCCGCCTGCGCACCGCGCTGGCCACGGTCCTGGTCGGCGAGGACGCGCAACGCATCGCCGCGCTCGACGAGGCCGGCGACGCGCTGCGCCAGTGGCGGATGC
>JAEXLY010000017.1 GCA_023444765.1 Pseudomonadota bacterium
TTCGAGACGTTCGGCTTCGAGACGTTCGGCTTCGAGACGTTCGGCTTCGAGGCGCTCGGCTTCGCGACGCTCGGCGTCCGCCGCGCCCTGTTCGGCACCGGCGTACTCCAGCCCGCCGCCTACGGAAACCGGCTCCGGAACTTCCGGCCCGATGTGCAGGCCGCCCTCGATGAACGCGCCGTAGGCACTCAGGTCCTCGGTGCCAAGCACCGGCTCCCCGGCCTCGGCAGCCTCTTCCATCCCTTGTGCGTCGACCAGCGCCGCCAGCCCACTCGAGGCCTCCGGCAAGCTGTCGCGCAACGCGACCAGCTGCGCCGCCAGTGCGTCCCGGGGCACCAGGGCAGGCGACGGACCCTTGAGGATCTCGACCGTCTCGCGCACCGTCGTAGCCAGCGTGGCGATCGCCTCGATCCCGTCGGGGACGGCCTCGGCCTGCGAGGCCAGGAGCCGCCGCGCGTAATGCTCTGCCGGGCCAAGCACGCTGTTGACGACCGGCACCTCGGTCATCGCGAACGCGCCGTTCATGGTATGCAGCGCGCGCAGCAGCGCATCGCTGCCACGCGTGTCGCCGGCACGCGCCTGCGACACCCAGGCATCGACCGTCTGCAGGTGCCCCTGCACCTCGACATCGAGGATTTCCAGCAGCAACGCATCGATGCTGGCCGGCACCGGCTCCGGAGCCTGCTCCGGGGCAGGCTCGGCAGGCGCTGCATCGACCGCCGGGACCGGCTGCGCCGGCTCCAGTGCCGCGGCCGCCGCAGGCACGGCGGGCGCGACGCTCGCCTCGGGCGGCATCGTCTCGTCGCCCGCTGCGATGCGGTCGGCGGCATCCTGCAACGGCACGAGGTCCGTGCCGAGGCTGCGCTCGCCGCGCAGGGCGGCCTGCAACTCCGGCAGGGTGTAGAAGGCACGGTCGACCATCGCGATCACCGCCGCGCTCGGCGGACGCGAACGGTCGAGCACGCGGTTGAGCATGTTCTCGACCTTCCAGCTGAACTCCCCGAGCGCGCGTGCGCCGACCAGCCGGCCACTGCCCTTCAGGGTGTGGAACACGCGCCGGATCGGGCGCAGCCGCTCCATGTCGTCGGGCGCGGCGCGCCACTGCGGCAGCAGTGTGTCGAGGTTGTCGATCTCCTCGGCGAACTCTTCCAGGAAGACCTCGCGGATCTCCTCGTCGATCTCCTCGCCCACCGTCTCGAAACCGCCCACCAGCGGCTCGGCCGGCACGGCCGGCGGTTGCGACACCGCCTCGACCGGGGGCCTGGCCGGCGACGCTGCTTCGGCCGGAATCCCGGCAACCGGGGGCGTCTGCGGGGCCTCGGGCAGTTCCGCGGCGGCCGGCTCGACCACCGCCTGCGGTGCTTCGGGAGCGGGCTTCACCGGCTCGGGCAGCGGCCAGTAGCCGAGCGCTTCGAGGCTGCCTCGTGCAATGTCGAGGATCTCGTCGCGGTTGCCGCGCTGCTCGCGCAGCGCTTCGAGGTAGTACTCCAGGCTCGCCAGCGCGTCGGCCAGCGTGTCGAGCTGGCGGCCATTGGGCACGCGCTGGCGTGCGATCAGTTCCTGCTCGGTGTAGCGGCTCACCGCGACCAGGTAATCAGCCGGCTGGGGCAACTCCATCATGCGCAGCGCACCGGCCACCTCGTCGAGGAGGCGCGGCACGTCGGTCAGCTGGTCGTGCTGCCAGCTGGTCTCGACGAATGCGACCAGCGCCTGGCGCGCCTGCACGAAGTTGGCGATCGCCTCGCGCACGATGGTATCGACCACCTGGCGCGCCTCGCCGGCGAACAGCTCGCTGCCCGCGCCCGCGTCGGCCGGTTCGGCCGCCCCCAGTCGCGCCACCTGGTCGTCGAGCGTGGCGTCCACGTAGAGCAGCGCACCGGCCACGTCCAGCAACGCATCCTCGTTCGCGGCGACAGCACCGTCGAGGATGGCCTGCATCGCGTCGCGCTGCTGCTGCACGACCTTGCGCGCTGCGCCAAGGCCGAGCATGCCCAGCGTATCGGCCACGCGGCCGAGTGTCTCGGCATGGGGCCGCAGGGTGCTCAGGTCGTTCGAGCCGGTGCGAAGGTGCAGGTCGAGCGCGTCCTTGACGTGCAGCAGGTCGTCCTTGACGGCAGCCGAGACCGTGTCGAGCAGCGCACGGTTGCGGCCGCTGATGCTGCCCTGGGCGTGCTCGAGTTCGGATTCGGTGGGCAGCGCCGACTCCAGGTCGAACACCCGCCGCAGTTCGCGCAGCGCGGGATGGCTGTCGCCGGGGTGATGGGCGACGTGGTAAAGCAACTGCCGCGTCGGCTCCTGGGCCGCCTCGCCGCTGGCTTCGGCGTACCCGTTGTCGTCGAGCAGCACGCGGCGCGCCTCGCGCTCGACGCCGCTGAATACCTTGCGCAGCCCGGCAGACGCCGGCAGCGCACCTTCGGCGACCGCACGGGCCACGCCCGAGGCCACCCACAGCATGCGCTGGACCGGGACCTGCCGCACATGCCCCAGCAGCCGGTCCAGGACCGGCGCGAGGTTCGCCAGCGAGGTCGGCGGGGTCTGTTCGTGCCACTGCGCGAGTTCGAGCCGGAGCGACTCCAGCAGCGGCTGCATGTCGTCGTTGGACGCGGCGCGGGCGGCCGCGACATCGCCCGGCAGCGGCCGCTCGAGGTCGGGCGCGAACAGCACGCTTTCGCTCAGCAGGCTCTCGCCACGCGCGGCGCGCAGCTCGTTGAGCAGGGGCAGCAGCACGATCGGGATGTCGCGATGCCCACCCTGGAGGCGCTCCAGGTAGTCGGGCAGCAGCACGATGCCGCGCAGGAGCGCGGCGCAGGCGCCGTCACGGTCGGTGACGGCGCCCGTGTGCAGGCCCAGCGCGACCTGCTCCATCTCCTCGGCGACCATGGCCGGCGCATACAGTTCGACCATGCGCAACGTGCCCTGCACCTGGTGCAGGTAGCCGGCGCACAGCCGCATCCTGCCGACATCGGCAGGATCCTCGACATAGTCCTCGAGCTCGGCCTTGGCCAGGCGCAGCGTTTCGTCCAGCTCGGGCTTGATCCACCCCAGCGCGGTGTGTTCGAGGGCCTCGCGCAGCGCAGTCATCGCATTCCCCCGCGCCTGCCGGCGTGCATCGGCCTGCGACCGGTCGTCGTCGCGTTCATCCCGTGTCCTGGCTCCGTGCTCAGGCCGGCAGCTTGAAGTCGGCGACCGAGCGACGCAGGTTGGCGGCCAGCTGCGCGAGGTTGCCGATCGACTGCGCCGTCTGGTTCGCGCCCTGCGAGGTCTGCGCGGTGATCGACTGGATCGTGTTCATGGTTTCGGTGATGTTGCTCGCCGCGGCGGACTGCTGCCTGGCGGCGGTCGAGATCCCGAGAATCAGGTTGGCGAGGTTGCTCGACACGCTTTCGATCTCGCCCAGCGCGGTGCCGGCGTCCTCGGCCAGGCGCGCACCGGCGACCACCTCGGAGGTCGTCTGCTCCATCGAGCTGACGGCCTCGTTGGTGTCGCTCTGGATCGTCTGCACCAGCGTCTCGATGCGCTTGGTCGCGTTGGACGCGCGTTCGGCCAGTCGCTGCACTTCGTCGGCCACCACCGCGAAGCCACGGCCCGCCTCGCCGGCGGAGGCCGCCTGGATGGCCGCGTTCAGCGCCAGGATGTTGGTCTGCTCGGAGATGTCGTTGATCAGTTCCACGATCGAGCCGATCTCCTGCGAGCTCTCGCCCAGCCGCTTGATGCGCTTGGAGGTCTCCTGGATCTGGTCGCGGATCGAGTCCATGCCGGCGATCGTCTCGCGCACCACGCCCGCGCCCTTGGTTGCGATCTGTACCGAGCGCTGCGCCACGTCGGCCGATTCGGCCGAGTTCTTCGACACCTGGTCGATGCTCGAGGCGATCTCGGTGATGCGGCTGGAGGCGGAGTTGATCTCCTGCGCCTGGTGTTCGGCGGCCTCTGCCAGGTGCATGGCGGTGGCCTGCGTCTCCTGTGCGCTCGATGCCACCTGCGCCGAGGTGTCGTTGATCGTGCCCACCAGGTCGCGGAGGTTCTCGACCGCGAAGTTGATCGAGTCCGCGATCGCGCCGGTCATGTCCTCGGTGACCGTGGCCTTCACCGTCAGGTCGTTCTCCGCGAGCGCGCCGATCTCGTCCAGCAGGCGCATGATCGCCTCCTGGTTGCGGTTGTTGAGCTCCATCGTGTCTTCGTAGCGCTTGCGCTGCGCGCGGTTCAGCGACCAGAGCAGGCCGCCCAGCGACAGGATCGCGAGCAGGCCGGAGACGATGCTGATCCACACGTTGCCCAGCACGCTCTTGTCGTTGAGCGAACCGAAGGCGGTGAACGCGGCGAACAGGTCCTGGCTGTCGGACAGCAGCTTGTCGGAACCGCCGGTAAGCGCGGCCGACGCGGCCTGCGCCTGGAACAGCGCCGGCGCGTTGCCGATGATCGCGTCCAGGTCCTGCTTCATCGCGGCCCAGCGCTCGGACGCCTGGTTGAGCGCGGCGACCGCGCCGCCGTTGCTCAGCGCCTGCACGTTCATCGCCTGGTCGCCCTGGCGCAGGCCTTCGAGCACCTGTTCGAAGACTCCCACGTCGCGTGCCAGCGCGTCGCCGGCAATCGAGGCGCCGGCGCCGCCGGCCTGGATCTCGGCCACGCGGCGGGCCATGTTGCCGGCCAGCACGTTCTGGCGCAGCGCGATGTAGACCTGCGAGGCGGGCGAACCGCTCGAGGACATCGCGCGCACCAGTTCGTCGAGCTGTGCCTGCAGCTGCGGCACCGCCTGGCTGAAGTTGGTGGCGTTGGCGGCAAAGCCGCTCACCGCCTGCTCGCTGGCGGCGATCTGCTCGGCGCTGGCGGCCAGCGGCGTCCAGGTGGCGGTCACCGTCTGGATCGGACCGGCCACGCCGGTGGTCGTGCCGAAGTTCGAATTCAGCTGCTGTACGTCGCGGTCGATCTGGGCCTTGGTGTCCTTGAACGCCGCGAACGACGCGGTGTCGCCCGCCACCGCTTCCCGGCCCTGGTTGGCCAGCCGCTGCGAATTCACCTGCAGGCTCGAGGCCGCCGTGCTCGCGCCGCCCAGCCGCGCCGCCTTCCAGCCCGCGTAGCCGGTGTTGGCGCCGAAGATCACCAGCGTCGTGACCAGCGCCGCGATCCAGAAGTTGCTTCCCAGCCCGCGCCCCTTGCCGGCGACCGTGTCGACTACTGTGCTCATGGTCCTACCCCTGCCCCTGCTCTGTCTTGCTGGACGCGACCTTCAGGCCGCGGCTTGTCTGAACTCCGGCGTGCGCGCCAGCCTGGCCAGGCTGAACACACCCCACTCCTGGTCCGCGTTGCGGTAGGCGCGCTCGATGAAATGCGCGTAGCGACCCTGCGCGACCGGCTCGGTGTCGATCCGCTGCTCGTCCTGGAAGCCGCGCTGGCCGTACAGTTCGTCGATTGTGACCGCGACGTTGCCGTCGGGCTGGCGCACGATCAGCACCCGCTGCGACTCGTGCAGCACGGTGCGCTCGCCTTCGAGGAACTGGCGCAGGTCGACGATGGGCAGCAGGTTGCCGCGCACGTTGCCCACGCCCAGCATCCACGGCTGCGCGCCCGGCACCGGCGTGATCTGCGGCAGCGGCAGGATCTCCACCACCTCGTCGAACCCGGACGCGAGCCTGCGCTCGCCGACCCGGTAGCCCACGCCGCGCCACAGGCCCGGCGCGTCGAACTGCTCCGGCAGGCCCGCGACATGCGCCAGGCTGCGCTGCTCGTAGTCGAGCAGCATCGCGAACGGGTCGCGATGCGGGTTCATCCCGCCGCCCCCAGCAGCCGGTTGACCTCGCTGATCAGCACGTCTTCCTTCACCGGCTTGACCAGGTATCCCTTGGCCCCCTGGCGCATGCCCCAGGCCTGGTCGGTCTCCATGCCCTTGGTGCTCACGATCAGCACCGGGATCTCCTTGGTGCCGCCGTCGCGCCCCAGCGCGCGCGTGGCCTGGAAGCCGTTCATGCCCGGCAGCACGACGTCCATCAGCACCAGGTCGGGCTGCTCGCGCTTGCAGGTTTCGATGCCGTCCTCGGCGCTGGACGCGGCCAGCACCTGGTGGCCGTTGCGCTCAAGCAGCTGGGTCAGCACCGCCGTGTCGGTCGGCGAGTCTTCGATCAACAGGATTCGAGCCATGGCGGTTCCCCCTTTCACGCCTTGACATGGGTACGGATCGCGTCGAGGAGCTCCTCGCGCGTGAATGGCTTGGTGACGTACTGCTCGGAGCCGACGATGCGGCCCCGCGCCTTGTCGAACAGGCCATCCTTGGAGGACAGCATGATCACCGGCGTGTTCTTGAACATCTGGTTGTTCTTGATCAGCGCGCAGGTCTGGTAGCCGTCCAGCCGCGGCATCATGATGTCGACGAAGATGATCTGCGGCTTCTGGTCGGCGATCTTGGCCAGCGCCTCGAAACCGTCGACAGCCGTCACCACGTCCGCGCCTTCGCGCTTGAGCAGCGTCTCGGCCGTGCGCCGGATCGTCTTCGAATCGTCGATGACCATCACCCGCAGGCCTTGGAGGCTGCCGGCGCGGCTTTCGTGTTCCGTCATTCGTCCTTCCCCCGGCGCGCAATCACGGGCCACTGCCCGCATTGCCGCGATCGCCGTATATTCCAGCCTCGCGCCAGACTGTCAAGCGGCGATGAAGAAGATTGCGCAAGTCGGCGCTCCCACGGGCGAAACCGGCGCGCGGCGACTGCTAACATTTGTCAGAAACTGCCACTGGTGGGTCATATGCAGCTGAACGTCGTGGTGGTGATGGATCCGATCGGGTCGATCAACATCGCAAAGGATTCCACCTTCGCCATGCTGCTGGAGGCCCAGCGCCGCGGCCATCGGCTGCTCTACGTGGAGCCGGGCAGCCTGGGCATGGTCGATGGTCGTGCTCATGCGAACCTCGCGCCGCTGACCGTGCGCGACGACCCGGCCGGCTGGCACGAACTGGGACGTTCGTCACATCGCGCCCTCGGCGAGGGGGACCTGGTGCTGATGCGCACCGACCCGCCGGTCGACGCGGACTACATGCACGACACCCAGATCCTGGGCATGGCCCAGCGCCAGGGCGCGCGCGTGGTGAACGATCCACGCGGCCTGCGCGACATGAACGAGAAGCTGGCCGCGCTCGAGTTCCCCCAGTGCTGTCCGCCCACCGTGGTCAGCCGCGAAGCGGCGATGCTCAAGGCGTTCGTGGCCGAACACGGCGATGCCGTGCTCAAGCCGCTGGACGGCATGGGCGGACGCTCGATCTTCCGCGCCCGGGCCGGCGAGGCCAACCTCAACGTCATCCTGGAAACCCTGACCCAGGGGGGTCGCCACCTGGCCATGGCCCAGCGCTACCTGCCCGAGATCGTGGACGGCGACAAGCGCATCCTGCTGATCGACGGCGAGCCGGTGGACTACTGCCTGGCGCGCATCCCGCAGGGCGACGAGTTCCGCGGCAACCTCGCTGCCGGCGGCCGCGGCGTGGGCCGGCCGCTGACCGGGCGCGACCGCTGGATCGCCGCCCAGGTCGGTCCCGAGGTCAGGCGCCGCGGCATGCGCTTCGTCGGGCTGGACGTGATCGGCGACTGGCTCACCGAGGTCAACGTCACCAGTCCGACCTGCATCCGCGAACTCGATGCGCAGTTCGGGCTGAACATCGCCGGGACGCTGTTCGATGCGCTGGAGCGGGACTGGTCGCACTGCACGGGAGGCGACGCTCGCGTAGGGTGACCGCCCCAGCCCGGTTCCCCGCCGCCGTTCCGCCCATGTCTGCCCTCGCCCTTCCACCGCCCCCCGTCATCGGCGAACGCGAACGCCTGAGCGCGACGATGGTGCTGTCGCTGCTGCTGCACGGGATGCTGGTGCTGGGGGTGGGTTTCGCCCTCGACGACGCAGCGCCCGTGCTGCCGACGCTGGACGTGATCATCACCGAGACGACCAGCCCGCTCACCCGCGCGCAGGCCGATTTCCTGGCGCAGGCCAGCAACGAGGGCGGCGGCGAGCACGACCGCAGCAACCGGCCGCGGGACGACCAGGCGGGCCTGGTCGCGCAGGCCGAATCGGGCGTGGCGCCAATCGAGATGCGCGCGCAGTCGCCGTCCGCGCAACCGCCTCCGCAGGCGCGCGTGGTCGCCAGCCAGCGCGGCCAGGCGCCGATGCCGACCGCCGACGCGCGCCCCCAGGCCGACGACAGCGCCCTGCCGCGCGGCCGTGAGAGGATCGAACGGGACCTGTCCATGGCGCGCCTGGCCGCGGAGATCCACCTGCGCTCCGAGCGCTACGCCAAGCGCCCCAAGCGCAAGTTCGTGTCCGCCAGCACCCAGGAGTGGGCCTATGCCAGCTACTTGCGCGACTGGGTGGACCGCGTGCAGCGCGTGGGCAACCTCAACTATCCGGACGAGGCCCGGCGCCGGCAGCTGTCGGGCGAACTGGTGATCAGCGTGGCGATCCGGCGCGATGGCTCGGTCGAGCGCGCCGACATCCTGCGTTCCAGCGGCACCCGGCTGCTGGACGATGCCGCCCTGCGCATCGCGCGCCTGGCCGAGCCCTATCCGCCGCTGCCACGCACAGACGAGGAGATCGACATCCTCCACGTCACCCGGACCTGGCAGTTCCTGCCCGGCGGCACCCTGGTCGACGATTGAGCGACCCGCCTGGGCCGGCCGCAAGCCGGAGCCGTCCCGCCTTCGAGCCCTCCCGCCCGGCGCGGCGGCGGCGACACGACGCGTCGAAGCGCTACAACCGCTTCCAGACCGGGCCTTCCCCGCGCCGCCAGTACACCCCCAGGGCACGGCCGTAGAATGCCTGTTCCGGCACCAGGCCGAAATAGCGCCCGTCGGCGCTGGCGCCGCGATGGTCGCCCAGCACCAGCGCCATCCCCGGCGGGATGGTCGCAGGCGCGATGTCGGGCCCGCCGCCGTCGGCCAAGTCGAGTCCGACGACCCGGTCGCCGATGCGTTCGGACGCCATCTGGCCGGCGACCGCCAGCGGTCGTCCGTCCACCGCCAGCCGGCCATCCACCAGGGCCACGGATTGCCCGCCCACCGCCACCACGCGCTTGATCAGCCGGGTGCCGTCGGCCGGCGACTTGAACACCACCACGTCGCCCGGCGCGGGACGATCGCGTTCGAGCACGGCGATGCCGGTGAACGGCACGCGCAGCCCGTAGGCGCTCATGTCCACGACCACCCGATCGCCGGGCACCAGCGTCGGCTGCATCGACCCGCTCGGCACCTGGTAGTGGTTGGCGAAGGACGAGCGCGCGAACACCAGCAGGGCGAGGGTGAGCGCCAGCGGCGGCAGTTCGCGGCGCAGCCAGCGTCGCAGCCGGCCGCTCGGGGTGGCGTCCGCGGTCTGTGGATGCATGGCGTTCTCCTGGCTGGCCCGTCATGCAGACCGGCGCGCGGGCCGCAGGTTCCCGGCTCAGCGACGCGCGTCGCGCAGGGCCTGCTGTTCCCGGCTGGTCAGCGCGACGTTGTCGCGCAGGTAGGCCGGCTCCAGCCGCTCGGGCGCGACCCCCTCGCCACGCGCGAGCGCCAGCGCGCCCAGCCGGGCCACGGCACCGGCGTGCGGCAGCGCGGAGGCATCCACGGTCGCGAGCACGGTAGCGAGCCGCCCGCGCAGCGCGCCGCCTGCCGCGTCGAATCCGGTGCCCACGCCCTGCCAGTCCGTGCCGGGCGGCAGAGGGACCAGCGCCGGGTCCAGGACCATCTCGCCGGTCAGGGCGCGCGGCCCATCTTCGCCGCGCTCGAACGTGCCCAGGTACACCTCCCCCATGCGCGCGTCGATCGCCGCGACGATCCGCGTACCCGCGGCGTCCGCCGCCAGCGCCGCCAGTGTCGACACCGGCAGCACCGGCCGGTCCAGCGCCAGCGCGATGCCCTGTGCGACCGCCACGGCCAGGCGGACTCCGGTGAACGCGCCGGGACCGCGTCCGACGGCGATGCCGTCCAGCTGCGATCGCGCCACCCCCGCCTCGGCGAGCAGCGCCTCCGCCCAGGGCAACGCCAGTTCGGCGTGGCGGCGCGGCGCGAGCTCATGGCGCTCCCGCACTTCGCCGTCCACGTACACGGCGACGGAGCAGGCTTCGGTGGCGGTCTCGAACGCGAGCAGTTTCATCGCGCCATGGTAGCGGTGCGGCGGGCCGAAACGCGGCACGCGGCATCTGTCCGGCGGATCGGCGTGCGATCGGCGGCGCGCGACAGGGCGGAGGCCAGTGCGACGGGCCCCGGGACAGGGCAGACGCGAGGATCTGCGCGGAAATCCGGATCCGGAAACGGCGTCCCGCTCAGGGCGGCGGCAGTGCCCCGAACGCGACCTGTCCTTCGGGCGACTGGAAGCACGGGGTGTTGAAGAACGCGGCGAGGTACGCCCCCGGCGCGGGCTTGAACCCCGAATCGAGGGTGTAGGTATTGCCGGTGGCCGGATCGGTGGCGGTGAGGTTCACCCCGCCGCTGTCGAGGTGGCGGTAGCGCGTGATGTCCCAGCCACGGTCCACCCAGCGCGCGTGGGCCGCCTCGATCTGGGCAGCGATGTCGCTGTCCGGGGCCAGTCCGCGCAGGCCCACCCAGATATAGAACATGTCGTCGCGGGTCTCCCCGCGCGGGCCCTCGCAGCGGTTGGCGCGCACCTCCATCGACTCGCGCCGGATCGACAGTGGCGCGAGCACCTGCTCGACCTGGGGCAGGAATTCGGCGGCGGCCTGTTGCGGGGTCCTGTGCTGCATGCGGTCGGTGTCCTCGGCGCCGGCGCAGGCTGTGACCAGCAGGCACGCGAGCGCGCCCGCGATGGGGAGACGCGGCGCGCGGCGGTCGGGTCCGGTCTCCATGCGCCCCAGCATAACGCTACCGCGCGCGTCAGCCGGGGCGGCGGCCGAGCGTATCCACCTGGTCGTAGTTTCCGGTGACGATGTAGGCCTGGTTGCGCAGCGACTCGGTTCCCGGATTCCAGTAGTCGCTGTGTCCGGCAGCGCCGTCGGTGGTGATGCGCTGGCCGCCGAAGCTCCAGTCGACCGGGCTGTTGCCGTGCGCCTCGGTATAGGTCACCACGTCGTCGCGGGCCGCGCCAGCCCAGAAGTGGTCGGCATCGATGTGCATGTCGCTGACATCGTCCACCAGCGGGCTGTCGAACCAGCCCCGCCGCCCGGCGGACTCGTAACCCATGCCCGGGCTGCCCATGGCGATGATGTCGTCGACCGCCAGACCCTGGCCCGCCAGCGCATCGGCGGTGCCGACCACCGTGGAACCGTAGGAGTGCCCGATCACGGTCACGCGCGCGTCCGGGCCCTGGTGCGACTCGCGCAGCCCCAGGGTGAAGTCGCGCAGGTCCTGCGCACCGTCCTTCGCGTAGCCGGCGGCCAGCGCGTCAGGGAAGATTGCGTCGGGTGCGTCGTAGCCGAGCCAGACGATGGTGGACGTGTCGCCGGTGCCCGGGATGGTGGCGGCCTGGGCCTGGAGGTCGGCCATCCGGTCGATGTTGCCCCCGATGCCTGCCACGTCCGAACCGGTGCCGGGCACGAACACGGCCACGTTGTCGGCGGTGTCGGGATTGCCGATCGCCACGATCGCCCGCGCGTCGGTGCCCGGGGTTGCGGGCGCGAACCCGAGCAGCAGCAGGCGATCGCTGGCCGGACCCGCCTGCGATGCCTCGATCCTGTCGAGCAGCGCCTGCGATGCCTGGCGGTCGTTGCCGCCGGCGGCGTCCTGGCGCAATGCCGCCATGTTGGCCTCGTGCCGCACCCCGGACGGCAGGCCATCGAGGTTGCCGATCAGGTCGCCGTGGGTCGCCAGGTGGTTGGCCTGCTCCTGCGGCGACAACTCGCCCCACCACTGTGCGTTCTCGCGGGCGCTGCCCGCCGGCGGCAGGCCGGCCGGGCAGGCATCGGGTGGCGGCAGGTCGAACCGGGTGGACACCGGGCCTGGGGTCGGACTCATGCGGCGCTCCGCGTCGGTCTGGGATCCTGCGTGCAGCCTGCGCGAGACGACGGGCCGGCGACAGCTAGGGCTGACCCTGTGCCTCGACCGCCACCGGCCGGTCGGCGAAGAACGTCGCCACGTCCTCGATGCTGCGGGTGGTGGCGAACGGCGGCAGCGAGTCGAGGAAGGTCTGGCCGTAGGACTTCTGCGTAAGCCGTGGATCGCACAGCACCAGCACGCCACGGTCGCGCTCGGTCCGGATCAGGCGGCCGACGCCCTGCTTGAGCGCGATCACCGCCTGCGGCAGTTGCTCGTCGCGGAACGGGTTGCCGCCGGCGCGGCGGATGGCCTGCAGCCGGGCCTCGAACACCGGATCGTCGGGCGCGGCGAACGGCAGTTTGTCGATCACCACCACGCTCAGCGCCTCGCCGGCCACGTCCACGCCCTCGCGGAAGCTGGCCGCGCCCAGCAGGACGCCGTTGCCCGATTCGCGGAAGCGCTGCAACAGCACGTGGCGCGGCGCTTCGCCCTGCACGAACAGCGGCCACTCGGCCTCCTCGCGCAGCAGGTCGGCGGCCTCGCGCAGCGCGCGATGGGAGGCGAACAGGACGAAGGCGCGGCCGCCGGAAGCCCGCAGCACCGGGCGGACCGCATCGATCACGGCCCAGCTGTAGTCGCGGTCCGCCGGCTGCGGCATGCGGGTGGGCAGATAGCACAGCGCCTGCGCCGGCCAGTCGAACGGACTGGGGACCAGCAGCGTGTCCGGATCGTCCAGGCCCAGGCGCGTGGACAGGTGGTCGAAGCTGCCGTCCACCGCGAGCGTCGCCGAGGTGAACACCCATGCCGCGCGCGACTGCTCGCGATGGGTGCGCAGCGGCCCGGACACGTCCAGCGGCGTTCGCTGCAGGCGGAAACCGCGCGGGGAAAGCTCGTACCAGCGCACGTCGTCTCCGGACGACGCCGGGCGGGGCGCACCGGAGTCGGCATCGAATGTTCCGCTGGATCCCCCGCACTCCGCTTCTTCCGCGGGGACATCAGGCTCCGCCCCCGCCCTGCCCACCCAGCGCGCCAGCCGCGAGGCATTCTCCTGCGCCCGCGCGTGGCAGGCGTCGAAGCCCGGCGAAGATTCGCGCAACGGCGCGAGCGCGTCGCGCAGCGCCGCCACCGCGTGCGCGACGGCGTCCAGGCCGCTGTCGAAGGCCGGCCAGTGCAGGGCGCGGTCGCGGGTGCCGCGCGACGGCAGCCCTTCCATGGTGGCCCGCAGTGCGCGCGTGGCATGCTCGAGCTCGCGCGCGGGCTGCTGCAGGACGGCCATGGCGCCCGGCACGTCCTTGCATTCGGCAAGCGCGTCTCGCGCCAGCTCCACCAGCGGCCGCGCCGACAGGCTTTCGCCGAAGAACTGCGCGGCCAGTTCCGGCAGCTGGTGCGCCTCGTCGACCACGAAGGCCTGCGCGCCGGGCAGGATCTCGCCGAAGCCCTCCTGCTTGAGTGCCAGGTCGGCGAGCAGCAGGTGATGGTTGACCACGACCAGGTCGGCCGACTGCGCGCGCTGTCGCGCCTGCATCACGAAACACTCGCTCCACATCGGGCACTCGCTGCCCAGGCAATTGTCCGCGGTCGAAGTGACCATCGGCAGCAGCGGCGAGTCTTCCGGCAGCGCCTCCAGTTCGGCCAGGTCGCCCATGCGCGTACGCCCGCTCCAGGACACGATGCGCTGGAACTGGCCGATCTGCTCGCGGGTGCTGAACCGCGGCTCGCCCTTGGCGCGGTCGAGCCGGTAACGGCACAGGTAGTTGGCGCGTCCCTTGAGCAGCGCGGTCTTCAGGCCGGTGCCCAGCGCGTCGCGCACGCGCGGCAGGTCGCGGTGGTAGAGCTGGTCCTGCAGCGCGCGGGTGCCGGTGGAGACGATCCCTTTGAGCCCCGACAGCAGCAGTGGCACGAGGTAGGCGAAGGTCTTGCCGGTGCCGGTGCCGGCCTCGGCCAGCAGCGTCGAGCGGTCGTCCAGCGCATGCGCCACTGCGCCGGCCAGGCGCTGCTGCGCCTCGCGCGGTGCGAAGGCCGGGATCTGCTGCGCCAGCAACCCACCCTCGGCCAGCGCCTCTACGCTGCGCCTGGCCAGGGCGCTGCCGGGCGCCACGCCTGCCGTCGCGGACATCTCAGAAACGGCTCGGCCCCTCGACCTTGCAGCCGCCGACCTGGGCGCGCGCCGAAGCCGCACCTTCGGCGTCGCCCTGGACCAGTCGCACCTGCTCGATGGTCGCCCAGTGGCGGCGGCACAGCGGCCCGACCTGCGCCCCCAGGGCGAATGCACGTTCGGCCAGTTGCCCAGCGCGGGCGAAATCGTGCTGCAGCAACGCCGCCTCAGCCCGCTCCTGGAGCAGCGCCGGATCGTCGGCCACCAGTTCCAGCGCACGGTCGAGTGCGGTTGCCGCCTCGTCGTGCCGGCCCTGCGCGTGCGCGTGCCGGGCCAGCGCACGCAGGTCTTCCACCATCGGATCGCGCAGCGGCTGCACCGCCAGTTCGTCCTCGCCGCTGCCCGCGGCCGCGTCGATGAGCGCGACCATGTCTTCGGGCGTGGCGCTGGTCAGGGGCGCGACCGGCGATCCGGGGGGCGCGGTTGCGCAGGCGGCCAGGAGGGCGGCGGCGAGCGCCGCAAGGGCATGGCGGGATGTCATCTCAGAACTGCTCGCTGGGCGGGGGAAGCGGCTGCGCAGGGGTCGGTTCGGCAGGCACGGGGACCGGCTGCGGGTCGCGCCTGCCGAGGCCGAACCATTCACGCCAGCCGCGGCGCGCGGCATCCCCGCCCTCGCCCGACGACGGGTCGGCGTAGGGGTCGGGAGGCAGGAGCGCGGCGCACGACTGGTAGGGGGGCGCGAACCCTTCCACGAAGGCGAAGCGGCGTGCGCCCGGACATTCGGCATCGGTGGCGTTGGACTGCAGCACCCACTGCCAGTCCAGGCCCGCGTCGCCCACCCGCAGCGCCGCGCTGGGCAGGTGCTTGAACAGGCCCGACCAGATGCGCATCGCGCCGGTAGCGCCGTAGAGCCCGGTCTGTTCGTTCTGGTCGTTGCCCACC
>JAEXLY010000054.1 GCA_023444765.1 Pseudomonadota bacterium
TGCTGCTGCAGCGCGCGCTCGCGCACGCCGCCGGCCCGCGCGACGCCGGCGACTTCGATGCCGCTTTCGCGCTGCTGATGCGGCACTACGGCGAGTCGCTGCCGCGCCAGGCGGTGGCCTATCCGGGCGCGGCCGCCACGCTGCTCGGGCTGCAGGCGCGTGGCGTGCGCGTGGCGCTGTGCACCAACAAGCCGGCGCGCTTCATCGCCCCGTTGCTCGACACGCTGGGATGGCACGGCCGATTCGAGGCCATCGTCGGCGGCGACAGCCTGCCCGAGCGCAAACCTGACGCCCGTCCGCTGCTGCACATCGCCGAGGGCTTCGGACTCGATCCCGGGCAGTGCCTGATGGTGGGCGACTCGCGCACCGATGCCGAGGCTGCCGTCGCGGCCGCGATGCCGCTGGCCCTGGTCGACTACGGCTACCGCCGCGATTTCGATGTCGATGCGGCCGGCGCCTGGCGTGTGCTCGGGGACCTGCGCCAGCTGCTGCCGGACGCTGCCGCCGCGCCGCTGGCAGCAGGACCGCCCGTCTGCTGACAACACCCGTCGCCCGGACGGCGCTAGGCTCGGGTCGGTGTCACCGGAGGAAGGGCATGGGCACGATTCGACAGGGGGCCGCAGCCGAGCTGTGGCAGGCGGCGATCCGGGAGGCCTGCGGGGGGCAGGGGCCGGTGCTGGACGAGACGCAGGAGAGCTATCTGGTGTTCGTCCTGCTCCGGCACCAGCGCGACGAGCGCCTGCTGGCGAGGATCCAGGCGCTGGAGTGGCTCGATGCGCAGCAGCAGACCGGCAGCGTGCGCGCCGACGCGCTGCGCGACGTCGGCGACCGGTGCCTGCTGGTGGCCGGCCTGTTCCCGGCTCTTGCGGACAGGCGCCGGGTGAGCGTGGACTACTTCGTCGAACTCGGACGCGGCGCCTACCAGGGCGTGGCCGACGCCGGGCGCGATGCCTACGCCGGGCTGTTCGCGCGGCTGGCCGCGAGCTACCGGGAGCTGGTGGTGGCGCTGCAGGGCGTGCGCGCGCTGCGCCCGGCACCGTTCGGCGCCGCGCAGCACTGACCGGCCACCGCACGCGGTGGCCGGCCGTGGCCGTCAGCGTGGCAGTGGGCGCCAGCGCAGGGACAGGTGGTACTCGCGGCCGGGCTGGTAGTACCAGGCCACGGTCTCGTACTGGCGGTCGAACAGGTTGCTGGCGCGCGCGGCCAGGCTCCACTCGCGGCCCAGCGCGTACTCCAGGCGCAGGTCGGCGGTGGCGTAGCCGCCGAGGCGGACGCTGTTGGCGGCATTGTCGTAACGCGCGCCGGCGCCCTGCACGCTGAGCCCGGCGCGCAGCGGGCCGAACTCGCGGTCCAGGTCGATCCGCCCGCTGTTGCGCGCACGCCGCGCCAGCACGCGGTCGTGGTTGGGGCCGCCGCTGCGATCGCGCGGATCGGCGTGGCTGAGCTGCAGCGACAGGTCGAAGCCGGCCAGCACCGTGTCCACGGTGAATTCCGCGCCACGGATGCGCGCCTGGTCGATGTTGTCGCCCACGCCGAGGAAATCCGGCGGCGGGTACACGAACACGATCAGGTCGTCGATCCGGCTCTCGAACACGTCCAGCGACCAGCGATGGCTCGAGACGGTGCGCGAGAGTCCGAGGTTGAGGCTGCGCGAGGTTTCCGGCTGCAGCCACGGGCTTTCCGAGCCGGGGTAGTAGAGGTCGTTGAAGGTCGGCGCCTTGAAGCCGGTGGCCGCGTTCGCGCTCAGGCGCAGGCCGTGGTCCAGGGTCGCGCCCCAGCCGAGGCTGCCGGTGAGGTGGCTGCCGAACTGCTGGTTGTCGTCGTTGCGCAGGCTCGCCTGCAGGCGCTGGCTGCCCAGGCGCGCGTCGTAGGCGAGGAACACGCCGGTGTTGTCGCGCGCGTCCACCGTATAGGGGACGAGGCTGTCGACGCGATCGCGCAGATGGTCGATGCCGGCACTGAGCAGGTGGCCCTGCCGCAGTTGCAGGTCGGCCTGGACCGAGGCGCTGTCGCGGCGGGTGGTGAACGCGCTGCGCAGTTGCTCGCCCTGGTAGTCGTCGGAGCGGTCCTGGTTGCGCGCGAGCGCGGCGCCGAGTTCGAGCCGTCCGCCCTTCGGAGCGTGGCGCAGGCGCAGGCCGGCGACCTGCTGGCGGATCTCGGAGCGATTGGTCCAGGAACCGTCGAACTCGGTATCGCCATCGGCCTGCATGAAGTTGCCCTCGACCTCCACCGATTCCCCGAGGCGGACGCCGCCGCGCAGCCCCAGCGAGACGTTGCGGTAGCCGTCGTCGTCCGGCTCGTCGGCGAAGCAGCCCTGGAACAGGGCGCCGGAGCCGCGGCAGGCGTTGAACCCCCCGGTCGAATCGTAGGCGCCGTGGACGCCCAGCCAGCCGCGCGAACCGCGCAGGTCGAAGCCGGCCGCGACCTCGCGGCTGTCGTGGCTGCCGCCGCCGAGGCTGAGCTGCGGCGACAGGCCGGGTTCCGTCGCGCGCCGGGTGAACACCTGAACCACCCCGCCGATCGCCTCGGAGCCGTACAGGCTCGAGCGCGGCCCGCGGATGATCTCGATCCGGTCAATCTGCGCCAGCGGCAGGTCCTGGATCGCCGCCATGCCGGCGGTGGCCGAGTTCATCTTGACTCCGTCCACCAGCACCAGCACGTGGTCGGACTCGGCGCCACGCAGGTACAGGCTGCTGAGCTTGCCGCGGCCGCCGGTGTTGCCGACGTCGATCCCGGCGCGGCCGCGCAGCAGGCCGATCAGGTCGCGCGCCTGGCTGCGTTCGATCTGGGCGCGGTCGATCACCTGAGCGGGTACGAGGCTCTCGGCCAGCGCCACCTCGGTCCGGGTGCCGGTGACCACGACCTGGTCGAGGTCGATGGCGATCGACTCGCCCGAGGCCGCGGCCGGCAGCGCCGCCGCGACGGACGCGGCGAGCAGTGAAACGGAAAAGGACAGGGAACAGCGGTTCAACTTCACATCGGCTCCATCGCGCGCCCCGCGCGCCTTGCATGGCGTGGAGTTGCGCGGGAGGAGCGGCGGACAGGCGCACGACGGCGCACGGCACGCCGCGACGCCCTCCGCATCGCAACCAGTGGACTCCCGGGCCGGTCTCCGGACTCGCGAGCCGAGGCATGTGCCTCGACCGCCGCGCCTTCCCGTGCGGATGCACAGTGGCGGATGCGGCGGTCATCCTCGCTTACCGTTGCGGGGGCAGTGCCGGAATGGCCGCGTCGCGCTGCGACGCCGGCGTCACCGGCTTCCCGTTTCAGCCCTTGGACGAACGTCCGCGGGCCACCCTGGAGCAGGCGGCATTGTACGGGATCGGCGGACGCGCCGGCTGCGGGCGGTGCGCGCGCGCCGCGCCGCGCCGGTCAGTCGCGGTCTGGCTCGTCGAGGAAGCCGAACGGCGCCGCGGAACCCTCTTCCTGGTGGTGCGTGGTGGTGACCGGCGCCGCGGCCGGACGCCCCCGTGGCGCCGGCAGGTCCGCGGTCGCCGCTTCCACCGCGGCCACCAGCTCGGCGCGGCGGGCCTCGGGTACCTCCTGCCAGTGGCAGTCCTGCATCGCGCCTTCCAGCGCGTAGAGCATGTTCAGGCTGGGCTTGAAGCCGGCGCGCCTGACCCGCATGAACGCGTCCACCGGCCCTGCGGCCACCAGGTCCTCGTTGGTCCGCAGGCCCACCTGGCGGAGCCAGGCGGCCGACTTCGGCCCGATGTTGCGCATCTTCAGCGGAGCATTCATGTCAGGGATTCGACGTAGATGCGGGCGATGGCTTCCAGCCCCTCCTGGTCTTGAACGTCGAAACGCGCCGGGTCCGGACTGTCGAGGTCGAACACGCCGACCAGCGCGCCGTCCTTCACCAGCGGCACCACCAGTTCCGAACGCGAGGCGGCGTCGCAGGCGATGTGCCCCGGGAAGGCGTGCACATCCTCGATGCGCTGGGTCTGGCGGCTGCTGGCCGCGGCGCCGCAGACACCGCGGTCGAGCGGAATGCGCACGCAGGCCGGCAGGCCCTGGAAGGGGCCGACCACCAGCTCTGTGCCGTCGAAGAAATAGAACCCGGCCCAGTTCAGGCGCGGCAGCGCGTGGTAGACCAGCGCGGAGAGGTTGGCGGCGTTGGCGATGCGGTCGCGCTCTCCATGCAGCAGTGCGCGCGCCTGTTCCGCGAGCTGGGCGTACTGCTCCGGCTTGTCGCCGCTTAGACTGGCTGCAGTGAACATGCGGCCAGTGTAGCAGCGCGTGGCGCGCGCCCCGGAGGATGGATGGACCACGACCGACAGCCGCAGGCGGCCGCATGCAGCGCGCCGGCGGCAAGGATGCCCGCCGGGGGCGGAGGCGGCGCATGAGCCGTGCCTGGTTCGTCACCGGCACCGACACCGGCGTAGGCAAGACCTTCGCGTCGGTGGCCCTGCTGCACGCGTTGCGCGCCCGTGGGCTGCGCGCAGTGGGGATGAAGCCGGTCGCCAGCGGCTGCGACCGCACGCCCGCAGGCTGGCGTAACGAGGATGCACTGGCGCTGCAGGCGGCAAGCGATCCGCCACCGGCGTACCGCGATGTGAATCCGTTCGCGCTGCCTGCGGCCACCGCGCCGCAACTTGCCGCGCGCGAGGCGGACATCGCGGTCGCGCTGCCGCCGCTGGTCGCCGCCTTCGGACGGCTGGCGGAAACGGCGGACGCGGTGGTGGTCGAGGGCGCGGGCGGCTGGCTGGCGCCGATGGGCGATGGACTCGAGCAGTCGGCGATGGCGCGTGCGGCCGGCGGCGAGGTGCTGCTGGTGGTCGGGCTGCGGCTGGGTTGCCTCAGCCATGCGCGCCTGACCGCGCGTGCGATCGAAGCCGACGGCTGCCGGCTGGCCGGCTGGATCGGCAACCGCGTCGACCCGGAGTTCGAACGGGTGGACGATTACCTGCGTCTGCTGGGCGCGGCGCTGCCGGCGCCCTGCCTCGGCGTGCTGGGTCATGGCGCCGCCCCCGCGGCGGCCGCTGACGCCCTGCGCCTGCCCGGAGACGACGCCGGCGCCTGACG
>JAEXLY010000058.1 GCA_023444765.1 Pseudomonadota bacterium
GCCTGACTCCACGCGCCCTGCGAGCCGGGCAGGCCCGGGCGGCGCATCGGCACGGCCCGCGCCTGTCCTCAGCCCCCCTGGGGCGCGCGCGCACCCGCGGCCGCCTCCAGCAACCGCTGCGCATGCCCGAGCGAGGCCACGATGCGATGGCCCAGCGCGTGCATCGCCGCGTCCGGGGCCAGCATGTCGGGCACCTGTACCGGCAACATGCCCGCCGCCAGCGCGGCACGCACGCCGGTGGGCGAATCCTCCAGCACCAGGCAGCGCGCAGGCGCGACCTGCAGCGTCGAGGCGGCGAGCAGGTAGACATCCGGCGCGGGCTTGGGGCGTGGCACGTCGCTGCTGGTGCAGACCGCATCGAAGCGGTCGAGCAGGCCGGCGCGCGCCAGTTTGCGCAGGGCCAGCGGCCGCCGGGTCGAGGTCGCCACGGCCCGCGGCAGGCCGTGGTGCTGCAGCCAGTCGAGCAGGGCGCCGATGCCGGGGCGATGCGGTACGCCCGCCTCCACCACCTCTTCGTACAGCGTGTCGGCATGGACCAGCATCGCGTCGGCCGCATCGCCCCCCAGGCGCTGCGCGAGAACTTCGCGGCAGGCGTCGTCGCCGGTCCCCACCAGCCCGACCCAGAGCGAGTGCGGCAGGTCGTGGCCGGCGGCCGCCGCGGCGCGTGCCATGCAGTCGGTGATGGCGCGCTCGCTGTCGAGCATCAGCCCGTCCATGTCGAACACCACCGCCTCGGGCAGGAAGGGCAGCGGCTCCACCTGGCTCACCGCGCGCCCCCCGCGTCGAACAGGCGGTCGAGGTCGGCCGCATCGAGCTGCCGCCATTGCCCGGGCCCCAGCCCCTCCAGCTCCAGCCCGCCGATGCGCGTGCGGTGCAGCGCCTGCACATGGTTGCCGGCGGCGGCGAACATGCGCCGGACCTGGTGGTAGCGGCCTTCGGTGATGGTCAGCCGCGCGTGCGTGGGATCGATCGGCTCGAGCAGGGCTGGACGCAAAGGCGTGGTCTCCGACTCCAGCATCAGGGTGCCGCTGGCGAACAACGCCGACTCGTCGCCGCGCAGGGGCTGCGCCAGGCTGGCTTCATAGGTCTTGGGCAGGTTGGATCTGGGCGAGATGATCCTGTGCAGCAGCTGGCCGTCGTCGGTCAGCAGCAGCAGGCCGCTGGTGTCGCGATCGAGCCGGCCCACCGTGGACAGCGCCGGCTGGCGCAGGCGGAAGCGCGGGGGCAGCAGGTCGTGGACCAGGCGCCCGGCATCCTTCGTCGAGCAGGTGACGCCGACCGGCTTGTGCAGGATCAGCACCATGCCCGGCGCCGGGTCCAGCGGCTCGCCGTCGATGCGCACCGCCTCGTGCGGGACGCGGTCGTCGGCATAGAGCACCTCGCCGGCGGCATCGGTGATGCGCCCTTCGCGGAACATCCACTGCACCTCGCGGCGGCTGCCGTAGCCGAGGTTGGCGATATGCCGCAGCAGCTTCATCGGCCTTTCACCGCATGCACCACCTTGAAGCCGCCGGCCTGCGCCACTTCGCGCAGCTGGCCGAAGCGCGAAGCCAGCGCCTCCTCGTAGGGCAACTGGCGGTTGGCCACCAGCCACAGCTCGCCGCCGGGCCGCAGCGCGTCGGCCGCCGCTGCGATGAAGGCGCGGCCGATCTCCGGCCGTGGCTCGCCACGCAGCGCATGGAACGGCGGGTTGCTGACGATGAAGTCGTAGCGGCGCGGCAGGCCCGCGGTGACGTCGTGCCAGAGGAACTCCAGCGCCACGCGCGGCGCGTACGTGGCGAGGTTGTCGCGCGCGCAGTCCAGCGCCCGCAGTTCGGCCTCGACCAGGTCGAGCGCGGTCACCCGCGGGCAACGCTCCAGCACCTGAATCGACAGGTAGCCCCAGCCCGCACCCAGGTCGGCGCCATGCCCGGCCAGCGACGCCGGCAGGTGCCGCGCCAGCAGGGCCGATGCCGGATCGACCCGGTCCCAGGCGAACACGCCCGGGCGGCTGGCGTAGCGCCCGTCCAGGATCCGTCGCGGCGCATCGAGTGCCGCCCAGGCCGCGGCCAGCGCCGGATCAGCACCGTCCACGCCCGCGTGGAACACCCGGCACTTGTGCTTGCTCTGCACCGTCGCACTGCCCAGCAGCGCTTCGAAATCGGCCTGCCCGCTGCGCGCGCCGGCGTCGTTGGGCATGGCCGCCACGATGCGTCCGCCCGGGAGGGTGCGCGCCAGCGCCTGCGCCATCAGCGCGCGCGCCTCGTCGCGCTGGCGCGGCGGCAGCAGCAGGACCAGGGGAAAGCGATCGGTACCCGATGGCCGCGCGGAGAAGCTGGCGCGCTGCAGGGCGTCGTGCTCGGGACGGAACGACTGCTCGCAGGCCAGGCTGCGCGGCGCATGCGTATGCAGGGCGACGCCAGGGCGCGCGCGCAGGAACAGCGCCCCGGCCGCCGGCCAGGCCAGCTGGCCGCTGGCGAACGGCAGCATCAGGGCGTCGAGGGCGGGATCGGACATGCGGGCTGCAGCGCGGCGGGGCGCACAATTCTAGCGGCCGCCGCGGCAAGTCCGGGCGGCGGCGCCCGCCAACGCCCGCGATACGAGGTCTTGACCGCGGCCGAACATCCGGCCCCGCAGTCTGCAGGCTGGTCCATGACACTGGAGGCGCCATGCGTGCACTGTTCGTCGGCGGCGTGATCGACAACGGCGAGCTCGATCTCGACGGCAACGACCCGCCGGTCCACTACCCGCCGGAGACCGGCAGCGGCCAGTCGCGCTACCGGCTGCAGGCGGTGGGACGTGGCGACGGAGGGATCGCCTGCGTGGTGTACGGCGCGCCCGACTTCGACCGCAGCGAGGTGAGGCGGATCAGCGACGAGCGCGACTACGCGCGCCGGTTCGGCGCGGAGCTCGAGTTCGTCGACTAGGTGCGCGGGGGGCGGCGCCGCCCCCCCCCGGCCCCCCCCCCCCCCGC
>JAEXLY010000073.1 GCA_023444765.1 Pseudomonadota bacterium
CGTCCCTTCAGGGGGAGGGCAGGGCGGCGCGGCGCGGGTCGAACCGTGACGTGTCGCACCGCGTCCGGGACAGGGGCGCACGGCAGGGGCGGGCCTGCCCGCGTGCCACGACGCGGGCCACCGCTCCCGTCCAGTTCAGCGTATCGGGTGATAATCTGCGCCGTTGCCCCGCCCCCGGGGTGCCACGGACGTCAACGGGCCGACCAGATGTCGCAGCAACGCACCATCAAGAACGTGATCCGCGCCACCGGCGTGGGCCTGCACAGCGGCAACAAGGTATTCCTGACGCTGCGTCCGGCCGCACCCGATACCGGCATCGTGTTCCGGCGCGTCGACCTGGATCCGGTGGTGGAGATTCCCGCGTCGGGCGAACTGGTCAGCGAGACCACGCTGTGCACCGGGCTGTCCCGCGAGGGCGCCAAGGTGCAGACCGTCGAGCACCTGATGTCCGCGCTCGCGGGCCTGGGCATCGACAACCTGTACGTGGAACTGTCCGCACCCGAGGTGCCGATCATGGACGGCTCCTCCGGGCCGTTCGTCTTCCTGCTGCAGTCGGCCGGCATCGTCGAGCAGGACGCGCCCAAGCGCTTCATCCGCATCAGGCGTCCGGTCGAAGTGCGCGAGGGCGACAAGATCGCGCGTTTCGAGCCCCACGACGGCTTCCGCCTCGGCTTCACCGTGCAGTTCGACCATCCGGCGATCCCCCATTCGCAATCGCGCGCCGAGGTGGAGTTTTCCACCGGCAACTACATCCGCGAGGTGAGCCGTGCGCGCACCTTCGGCTTCATGCGGGACCTGGAATACATGCGCGAGCGCAACCTCGGCCTTGGCGGGTCGATGGACAATGCGATCGTGCTCGACGAGTTCCGCGTGCTGAACGACGACGGCCTGCGCTACGCCAACGAGTTCGTGCGCCACAAGATCCTCGATGCCGTTGGCGACCTCTACCTCGCCGGCCGCCCCATCCTCGGCGCCTTCGAGGGCTACAAGTCGGGCCACGCGCTCAACAACAAGCTGGTGCGCGCGCTGCTCGCCGACCGGGACGCCTGGGAGGAAGTCACCTTCCCGAAGGCCGCGCCGCCGCCGCTCGTGTACGGCGAGCTCGCCGCTGCCTGACGGCCTGCCGCCCGCCGCTGGCGGGCAGTCCTGCCTGGCGCCCCGGGGCGCTGTCCGTGCCTGCCGTTCCGGCGAGGCGAACTTGCGCGGCGCTGCGCTCAGCCGGCGAAATCCGTGTCCGCCATCCCTTGGCGCCTTCACAAGGCGCCCTCCTGGCTGAACCACCTCCACGGCGCCTTCACGTCCGGAGTGCCCATGCCACGGTCGAAAATGCGGATTCGTTACGGAAATTTAACGAAATTTAAGCTTTTGTGAAGCGAAGGCTTAACGTCCCGACGGAGGGTGGCCGCTAGGATGCGTTGTCCGCGTGGGCCGGCCTGGATGCCGGGCAACCGTCCTGCGGACGCCGGAGTCCCGGCTCAGCGACCGGTTTCAGGGTCTGTCGGAGCGGGATCGGCCAGGGTCTCCAGCGCGGCGCGGAATGCTTCCTGCGCGGCAGGGCCCGGGCCGGCGGAACGGGATGCGGCCTGGGGGGGAGGCTGCGGAGCAGGCCGGATCGGTTGCGAGGTCGCCCGGATGGCGACTTCCCGGACATCCAGCCCGACGGACCGGGCGGCGTCGAGAAGTTCGTCGGAGGCCAGGCGCAGCCTGGCGTGCCAGACGGGGGAATCGGCGAGGAACACCAGCCTGCCGTCGACGACGTTGGCCAGCCGCACATGCGCGGCCAGCCCCGGCGGCAGGAGGGGACGCAGTTGGCGGTCCAGCGCGTCGAGCCCGAGTGCATGGCGCACGGGGTCGCGGGCCGTACCGGACAGCAGTGCATCGAGCGCCGTCTGCATGGTCGCGGAGCGATCCGCAGCGGGCGGCACCTTTGGCGAACTGGACCGCCGCGATCGGAACTCAGACATACGCTATGACTTTACACACAATCTCCGTGCAGGCGCTGTCGACGCTCAGGAACCTGGGCGAGCGTGCGCGCAAGCGACTGCAGGATCGGCCGCTGGCCGCGGCCCTGGTGCTGCTCGGGACCGGCGTGATCCTCGGTGGCGGGCTCAACGCCTCGGGCATGGCGCAGCTGCAGCGCCAGGTGGCCGCGCAGGATCAGACGCTGGTCGACACCCGCCGCGAGGCGCAACGTGAACTCAACGCGCTGGCCGCACGGCTCGGCGAACTGCAGGCGCAGGCCAACCGGCTCAACGCGCTCGGCGACCGCCTGACCCGCATCGCCAAGCTCGGCGATGGCGAGTTCGACTTCGAGCGGCCGGTGGGCGTCGGTGGCGCCGAGCCCAGCCAGGACATGCCGGCACGCCAGCTGGTCGGTGGCCTGGACGAAGTGGGTGCGCAGTTCGGCAGCGCCGGCCGGCAGCTGTCCGTGCTCGAGGCGCTGCTGTTCGACCAGGAACTGGAGCGCAACGCGGTGCCGTCGCGCTCGCCGGTCGCCAGCAGCTACATCACCTCCGGTTACGGTGGTCGCGCCGATCCGTTCGGAGGCGGCAGCCAGTTCCACAAGGGGATCGACTTCGATGCCAGGACCGGCGATCCGGTGATGACCGTGGCCGACGGCGTGGTCAGCTTCTCCGGCGTGCGCAGCGGCTACGGCAACGTGGTCGAAGTGGACCACGGCAACGGCTTCGTCACCCGCTACGCGCACAACTCGCGCAACACGGTGAAGGTGGGTGACTTGGTCCGCGTGGGGCAGGAGATCGCCAAGGCCGGTTCCACCGGTCGCTCCACCGGCGCGCATGTGCATTTCGAGGTCTGGGAGAACGGCCGCGTGCACAACCCGCGCAAGTTCCTGGGCGAGGTGGGCGCCAGGCGCGGCTGAGGGCTTCGCCCGTCCGCGTCCGGGCCGAGCCGACTGCCTTGCGCGGGACGCGCTGTTCCCGGAAGGGAGGCAGCGCCGGCACCCGGCTGGGGCCCGGCAAGCCGCTCCAGGCGCCGTGCTCGAGCCAGCACCAGGGGGCGTCGAGCGTCCACGACGGATAGTTCATCCGTGTCGCGCGGGGCGACGCGTTCGGCATCGCGGGGCGCATGGGGGACGTCTGGCGCCCCTTGCAAACGCGCCGGCCCGCCACCACGGTACAATGCGCGTTGCCATCGAAAAGGGCGCCACTGCGCCCTTTTTCATTGCCGGCGCGCCCATCCGGCGCAGCAGCCGGCCCCGCCACAGCTTCCGGTAAACCCATGCTCAATCGCCTGCTCACCAGCGTCTTCGGCAGCCGCAACGACCGTCTCGTCAAGCAGCTCGGCGGCATCGTCAGGAAGATCAACGCACTCGAACCGCAGATGCAGGCGCTCTCCGACGCCGAACTCCAGGCCAAGACCCCCGAGCTGCGCGAACGCGTGGCCAACGGCGAGTCGCTCGACAAGGTGCTCCCCGAAGCCTTTGCCGTCTGCCGCGAGGCGAGCGTGCGCGTGCTGGGCATGCGCCACTACGACGTGCAGCTGATCGGCGGCATGGTCCTGCACATGGGCAAGATCGCCGAGATGCGCACCGGCGAGGGCAAGACCCTGGTCGCGACCCTGCCGTGCTATCTCAACGCGCTCGAGGGCAAGGGCGTGCACGTGGTGACGGTCAACGATTACCTGGCCCGTCGCGACGCCGCGCAGATGGGCAGGCTCTACAACTGGCTGGGCCTGAGCGTGGGCGTGGTGTACCCGGGCATGAACCACGGCGACAAGCACGCCGCGTACCGCGCCGACATCACCTACGGCACCAACAACGAGTTCGGCTTCGACTACCTGCGCGACAACATGGCGATGTCGAAGGGCGACCGATTCCAGCGAGGCCTGCACTACGCCATCGTCGACGAGGTCGACTCGATCCTGATCGACGAGGCGCGCACCCCGCTGATCATCTCCGGCCCGGCCGACGAATCGCCCGAGCTGTACATCAAGGTCAACCGCATCGTGCCCTCGCTCAAGCGCCAGGAAGTCGAGGACGGCGTGGGCGACTACTGGGTGGACGAGAAGGGCAAGCAGGTGCACCTGTCCGAAGCCGGGCAGGAGCATGCCGAGGAACTGCTGCACCGCGCCGGCATCCTGGCCGAGGGCGACGACCTGTACGCGCCACACAACATCCACGTGGTGCACCACCTCAATGCCGCGATGCGCGCGCATGCGCTGTACCAGCGCGACGTGGACTACATCGTGCGCGACGGCGAGGTGGTGATCGTCGACGAGTTCACCGGTCGTACCCTGACCGGACGCCGCTGGTCCGACGGCCTGCACCAGGCGGTCGAGGCCAAGGAGGGGGTGCCGGTGCAGCGCGAGAACCAGACGCTGGCCAGCATCACCTTCCAGAACCTGTTCCGCATGTACGCCAAGCTGTCGGGCATGACCGGCACCGCGGACACCGAAGCCTTCGAGTTCAACAGCATCTACAACCTGGAAGTGGTGGTGATCCCCACCCACCGGCCGATGATCCGCGTCGACCACCCCGACGCGGTGTTCCTCAACCGCAACGGCAAGTACCGCGCGGTGTGCAACGAGATCAAGGACTGCTACGAGCGTGGCCAGCCGGTGCTGGTCGGCACGACCTCGATCGAGGTCTCCGAACTGCTGTCGCAGTTCCTGCGCGGCGAGAACATCCCGCACGAGGTGCTCAACGCCAAGCAGCACGAGCGCGAGGCCCACATCATCGCCAACGCCGGCCGCCCCAAGGCCGTGACCATCGCCACCAACATGGCCGGCCGCGGTACCGACATCGTGCTCGGCGGATCACTGGAGGCCGAGTTGCACGCGCTGGGCGAAGAGGCGGGCGAGGCCGAGAAGGCGCGCGTGCGCGAGGAGTGGCAGAAGCGCCATGACGAGGTGGTCGCGCTCGGCGGCCTGCACATCCTGGGTACCGAACGCCACGAATCGCGCCGCATCGACAACCAGCTGCGCGGCCGTTCGGGCCGCCAGGGCGACCCGGGTTCGAGCCGTTTCTACCTGTCGCTCGAAGACAACCTGATGCGCATCTTCGCCGCCGACTGGGTGCAGAAGGTGATGGCGCGCATGGGCCTGAAGGAAGACGACATCATCGAAAGTCCGCTGGTGTCCAAGCAGATCGCCAATGCGCAGCGCAAGGTCGAGGCACACAACTTCGACATCCGCAAGAACCTGCTCGACTTCGACGACGTCAACAACGACCAGCGCAAGGTGATCTACGGCCAGCGCGACGAGCTGCTGGACGCCGACAGCGTCAAGGACAACATCGACGGCATCCGCGGCGACGTGGTGGCCGAGACGGTCGAGCGCTTCGTGCCGCCCGATTCCATCGACGACCAGTGGGACCTGCCCGGGCTGGAGGCCACCCTGGAGCAGGAGTTCGGCCTGCGGCTCGACCTGCAGGGCATGGCGCGCGCGCGCAAGGAACTCGACGCCGACGGCATCCAGGATCACGTGCGCGAATCGCTCGACCGGATCTTCGCCGAGAAGGAGGCGCAGGTCGGGGGCGAGACGATGCGCGCGCTCGAGAAGCACATCATGCTCAACGTGCTCGACGACAACTGGAAGCAGCATCTCGGACGCATGGACTACCTGCGCCAGGGCATCCACCTGCGCGGCTATGCGCAGAAGCAGCCGAAGCAGGAGTACAAGAAGGAAGCGTTCGAGCTGTTCAGCGAGATGCTGGACAAGGTCAAGCGCGAAGTGGTGACCATGCTGGCGCGGGTGCGGGTGCGCACCGAGGACGAGATGGCCGCGATCGAAGCGCAGGAGCGTGCGCAGATCGAGGCGCGCCTGCGCCAGGCGCAGTTCCAGCATGCCGACGCGGGTGGCTACGGTGCCGACGAGGAAGCCGCGCAGCCCGACTACCAGCACGGCCAGCAGGCGCCCATCGTCCGCGACGGCGCCAAGATCGGCCGCAACGATCCCTGTCCCTGCGGGAGTGGCAAGAAGTACAAGCACTGCCACGGGCAGCTTGCCTGACGGCTGCGCACGGGACAGTGCGGGCGCTCCGGTCGGCCGGAGCGCGACTGTGCCGGAGCCGGCGCCGCGCGATCGCGCCGGACCGACACCCGCGGACGTGGCCAGGAATCGCGCGCGCAGCCCCGGGGCGCCGTATCGGGGCCGCTGCGGTATCGACCACGACGGGCGCTTCCGGGGCGGGTCTGCCCGGGCGCCAGCCGCCCATGGAGGGACGCGTCTCCCGCCTCCACCGCACTGGTCCGGCGATCTTCCGCAGACGGGGTCCTGCCGTCGCGGCGGTGTCGCCGCGCGCCCTCAGCGCGGGTCGACGGGGCCGGTTGGCGGCAGGACCTCGTTGAGCAGGCGCGCGAGTCTTGCGCCGGCCAACTGGACCTGGCGTTCGGCCGTGGGGCGGTGCGCCTCCAGGTAGGCCGGGTCGAGCTTTGCCTTGGGCGGATACACGCCCGGCTTGGTCACGATCCGGCAGGACTGCTCGACCCAGACGGCGGGGGCGGAGGGCGTGTAGGGGCCCGTGTCGGATTCCGGCTGCCTTGGCGCCTGCCGCAGCCGGTCGGCGTAGGCGGCCCCGTCCAGTCCCGCCGATGCGAGCAGGTCGCCGTCCCACAGCGCGTGCAGGTTGCTGCCCTTGCCGTGCACGCGCACCTGCACGCGGTTGCCACCGCGATCGTGAAGGTAGCCGGCGTGCATCGGCTGGTGGGCGTCGCCGACGAAGTGGATGACGAATTTCAGCGCCTGCAGGCGCTCGTCGTCGGGCAGGTCGCGATCGCCGAGGATCCGGGCCTGGTCGCGGATCGCGGCGACCACGCATCCCTCGTCCGGACAGTGGCGCGCGGCATCGTACGCGCAGCCATCCTGGGCCATGTTGACGAAGTGCCAGCTGCCGGAGCGTCGCCCGAGGTCCGAACCGGTGCCGCGCAGGTCGTCGGCCCAGCTGGCGACCTCGGCCATGGATGCCGCGCCTTCCAGCGCCAGCAGGCGCTGGACTTCCGCCCGCGCCGCCGGATCGAGTCCGGGTTCGGCCAGGTCGGCCACCAGCCGGTGGCCATAGGCGTTCCAGGCATGGGCGGCGCCGGAGCAGGCGGACAGGCACAGCAGGAGCAGGAAGGCTGGGGAGGGACGCATGCCGGGGACTCTACCGCAGCCCTGGCGCCGCACGGCGCCCGCGCGCGCCGATTGGCGATCGCGGGCACGCCGCGCGCTGGCAGACGGGCTCGTCACGCGCGACTGCCCGGGACCCGCGCCTGTCGGCGATGGGATACTGGTGCAATGTGCAGCCACGCCGACATCCGGAGCGGCGCCGGAGCGGCGCGATGAAGGCACGCGTGATCGCCGTCGGCGAGCGCGCGCCCGGCTGGGTGGCGGAGGGTTTCGCCGAATACCGCAAGCGGCTTTCGCACTGGTTGCCGCTGGAGCTGGTGGAGGTCGAGCCTGGCCTGCGCGGAAAAGGCCGCGACGCGGTGCGGGCGATGCACGACGAAGGTGCCCGCGTGCTGGCAGCGGTCCCGCGCAACACGCTGGTGGTCGCCCTGGACGGGCGCGGACGCACCTGGTCTTCGGAACAGCTCGCGCAGCGGCTGGAACACTGGCGTGGGCAGGGCCGCGACCTGGCCTTCCTCATCGGCGGCCCGGAAGGCCATGCGCCCGACGTGCTGCAACGCGCGGGCGAGTCCTGGTCGCTCGGCCCACTGACCCTGCCGCACATGCTGGTGCGGCTGGTGCTGGCCGAGCAGTTGTACCGGGCCGCCGCGATGCTCGCCAACCATCCCTACCACCGGGCCTGAAGCCAGCGGGCGGCCGGCGCGTGCCTTGTCGGCGCTGACCTGCGCGCAGCTGCGTTTCAACCCAGGCGCGTGCCGAAGATCCGGTCGCCGGCATCGCCCAGGCCGGGCAGGATGTAGCCCTTGTCGTTGAGCCGCTCGTCGATCGATGCGGTATACACCGCCACGTCCGGATGAGCCGCCTCGAGCGCGCGCAGACCCTCGGGCGCCGCCACCAGGAAGATGCCCTTGATGCGCCTTGCGCCGGCACGCTTGAGCATGTCGATCGTGGCGATGAGCGTGCCGCCGGTCGCCAGCATCGGATCGAGGATCAGCGCGTCGCGCTCGTCCAGCCGGCCGGTCAGCCGCTCGAAGTAGGGCACTGGCTGCAGGGTTTCCTCGTCGCGCTGCAGGCCGACCACGCTGACCTTCGCCGCCGGGATCAGCGCCAGCACGCCGGGCAGCATGCCAAGGCCCGCCCGCAGGATCGGCACTAGGGTGACCTTGGCGCCCGCGATGCGCCGCACCGCCACCGCGCCCGCCCAGCCCGGCATGGTCGCCGGTTCGGTCTCCAGGTCGGCCGTGGCCTCGTAGGCGAGCAGGGTCCCCAGTTCGGTGACCAGTTCGCGGAAGCCCTTGGTGCTCAGCGAGGCATCGCGCAGCAGGCCGATCTTGTGCTGGACGAGCGGGTGGCGGACTTCGATGGTCTTCATGAGCGTGTGGTCGCGGGGGGCGAGCGGATAGTCTGCACCAGCCGCCGTTCGACGCGCCGGGAACGGACCACGCTCCCATCGGGCTTGCGCCGCCTGGCGCGCGGGACTTGCGCCGGGCAACGGCATTGCGCGCCGGTGATGTGCCGGCACAGCGACGTGGACGCGACCCCGCGATGCGCTTCGCCGATCCGGGAGCAGGGCGCCGGCAGCGGTTCCGGGCGTCGCCCGACGGACTGCCCGCCACCGGTTCCGCCGCAGGAGACGACGGGGCCGGATGGACCCGGCCCTTGGATACGCCCGCCGATCGCCTCAGAACGCCCAGCGCATGACCAGCTGGTAGCCGGGGCCGGCTTCCTCGGTCTCCAGTTCGTACTCGTCGTAGTCGCGCCCGACCTGGTCGCCGAGGGTGTCGAACTTGTGGAAGACCTCGTCCTTGGACGCGTCGAGCAGGTTGGACGCCGACAGGCGCACCGACACGCTGTCGCCGAAGCGCTTCTCCACGAAGGCCTCCAGGTCGGCGCCGTAGCGGATCGTGACTTCCTCGGCGAGCAGGCGCGTGTAGGCATCGCCCTGCTTGCGGTACGACAGGCCAAAGCTCGCGCCCACTGCCGGCAGGTCGTGGATGAAGCCGACGTTGAAGGTCGAGCGCGCCTGGTCGTTGAAACGGCGTTCGCCGAGGAGATCGTCGACCTTCGACTTCACCCAGGCGTAGTTCATGAAGATGCCGGTGTGCTCCAGGCCGAAGACGGTCAGGGGCGTGGACAGGTCCAGCTCCACGCCGTAGACCCTGCCGTCGCCGACATTGTCCGAGGAGAACACCCAGCTCTCGGCCGGTTCGGCGGCCCTGGCCTCATCGATCGTGGCGTAGTCGCCGTCCTCGACCAGTTCCTCCCAGGCCGCGATCGCCTCCTCGCTCGGCTCGCCGGTGTTGACCAGTTCGATCAGGTCGCGGACGTCCCGGTAGAAGAGATTGATGCCGAACACGCCCCGGCGCCCCAGGCGGCGCTCGTAACCGAGATCCACGCCGGTGGCGGTCTCTGCATCGAGTTGCGGGTTGCCGACGTAGTCGTTGTCGCCGAACTCGCCGTCGAGCAGCGCGGGCACCAGTGCGTCGAAATCGGGTCGCTTCACGCTGCGGGCCAGCGACAGGCCGAGGCGGTCGGCATCGGTGAGGTCCCACTTCAGGTGCAGGGAGGGCAGCAACTGGTCGTGGTCCTTGCGCGACCCGCCCCCGCTTTCCCCGTCCTCCAGGTAACGGATCTCCGACTCGGTGGTTTCCATGCGCAGGCCCGCTTCCCACGCCAGCATGCCGGCCTGTCCGGAGAACATCAGGTAGGGATCGAGCCGGGTCTCCTCGATCACGCTCGCGACCGTGCCGTCGACCGCATAGGCGACCGGCTCGCCTTCCGCCTCCGCTTCCCACTCGTAGAAGGTGTGGACGATGTCCCGCTTCTTGCGGCGGTAGTCGACGCCGAACTCCATCGCGGCCGCGCCGACGGTACGCTTGTGCGAGATTCCGAAGCGGGTTTCCGCATCCTTGGCGTCGATCGCCAGCGCCTCGCCTTCCGACTCGTCCCAGGTCCCGTCGACATGGGCGTGTTCCTCCTCGCGCTCCATGCTGTCGTCCTCGAATCGCGCGTGGTCCAGGCCCAGTTCGGTCGTGCCGCCGGCCATGTCGAAGCGGTACGCGATGCCCAGGCCCCAGTTCTCCTGGTCGACGGTGGAGCGTCCGGGCACGTCGGCGGTGACCACCTCGCCGTCGTCGTATTCCTCCTCGAACGAGACTTCGGTGATGTCGCGGTCGGTCCTGACGAAGAAGCCGTCGAGGCCGAGGCGGCCGGTCTCGCCCACTTCCACGGTGTACGAGACGTTACCGGAGTAGTCCCGGCCGTCCTTGACCTCGTGCTGGTCCTCCCAGCTCACCAGTTCGTCCATCGAAGGATCGGCGTAGCGGTCCGAGCGCTTGAGCTTGGCGCGGTACCGGTCCTGCACGTTGATGCCGGCGAGCACGCGCCCGCCCAGGGCTTCGCCGCTGCTCACGGCGCCGAAGGTCGGGTTCACCTCGCCGTCGAAGGCGCGGTTCACGCCCAGCCGCAGGTAGCTGCCGTCGAAGGCGTAGGCATCGCGCAGGATGATGTTGATCGCGCCGGCCATCGCATCGCCCGAGCGGTTGGCGCTGTTGCTGCGCAGGATCTCGATGCGGTCGACCATCTCGGCCGGGATGCGGTCGACCCAGAACGAACGGTCGTCGCCGGCGCCCGGCACCTGCTTGCCGTTGATCAGCACCTGGGTGTAGCCGCCGCCCAGGCCGCGAAGCTGCACGCCGTCGTACTCGCCGATGTCGGCGCCGACGAACGCCGCGCCGGGCAGGCGCTTGACCATGTCGCCGACGGTGTTGGGCTCGAAGCGCTGGAAGTACTCCAGGTCGTAGCTGAGCACCGGCGCGGTGTCGTTGGTGCGGTTGCGGTAGGCGATCCCGCCCTGCACCACGACCGCATCGAGGTCCTTGGGATCTCCTGCGATCGTGGCGGCGGCGTCGGCCGTGGTGTCCGGCGCTGCGATCACGCCGGCGGCCGGCAGCAGCAGGGCGCAGGCGAGTGCGCGTGACAGGCCGATGGCCAGCGAGTGACGTGTCATGTGTGGGGTCTGCGGGGTGGGAATGAACGGAACTTTCACCGTGCGACATGTCGGCGCGATGACAGTCCGCCGCTTGCGCCTCGTGGCGCTCGGGTTGCGAACGCAGACGCGTCGCGGGAATGTCACATTTGCTTCATACGATCCACAGCCACCCGCAGACCGTTTCGAAGGCATCCATGACCGTCGACTTCCGCAGCGTGCCGCTGATGCTCGCGCTCCTGTCCCTGGCCGCGTGCACGATCGCGCCGCCTGCCTCCGCGCCTGCCGCCGCCGTGCTGGACCCGCCGGCCGCGGACGATCGCGAGCCGGACGAGTACGAGGAGGACGACGTCCTGCTGCGCGACCACGACGTGCCGCACGTGGTCGTGGGCGAGGCCTTCGTGACCGCATCCACGCCGGACGACAACATCGACTCGCCCGCCAGCTGGATGGAGGGCGGCCGGCGCATGCTGGTGGCCACTGCCAAGGCGACCGACCAGCTGGTGGTCTACGACGGCGCCACCGGCGAACGGCTGCGCGCCATCGGAGGCAGCGGCGAGGGCCCCGGCCAGCTGCGGCGCCCCAACGGCGTGGCCACCGTGGACGATCGCGTGCTGTTCGTGGTCGAGCGCGACAACCGGCGCGTGCAGGCATTCTCGCTGCCGGGGATGGAACCGCTGCTCTCGTTCGGGCAGGACGGGCTGCGGCAGCCCTACGGCCTGTGGGTGCGTCCTCACGCCGGTGGCTATGAGGTGCTGGTGAGCGATGCCTACATGGACGGGGAGGATGCGCAGGGCGAGGACGTCGTGCCGCCGCTGGCGCACCTCGACCAGCGCTTCCGCCGCTACCAGGTGGACGAGCGCGGCGGCGGCTGGACCGCGCGCGAGACCGGGACCTTCGGCGACACCACCGCGGCCGGCGCGGTCCGCGTGCCCGAATCGCTGTTCGGGGACGTCGGGAACGACCGCCTGCTGGTCGCCGAAGAGGACGTACCCACCGGCACCCGCCTGCGCGAATACGACCTGCAGGGACGCTATCGCGGACGCGACGTCGGCGCCGGCCAGTACGTGGCCCAGGCCGAGGGCATCGCGCTGATGCCATGCCGCGACGGCAGCGGCTGGTGGGTGGCCAGCGACCAGTTCGCCGATCGCACCGTGTTCCACCTGTTCGACCGCGAGCGCCTGACGCACGTGGGCTCGTTCGCCGGCGAGGTGACCGGACTGACCGACGGCGTGTGGCTCGATGCACGCGGCGATGCGCGCTTCCCGGAGGGCGTGTTCTACGCCTCGCACCTGGACGAGGCCGTGGCCGCGTTCGACTGGCGCGACATCGCCGCCGCGCTGGACCTGCCGGCATGCGCGCGCTGACCTTGCGCGGTGGTGGGGTGCTGC
>JAEXLY010000077.1 GCA_023444765.1 Pseudomonadota bacterium
CAGCGTGCGCGCCACGTCGCCGACGTTGCCGCCGAGGCCGACGCAGGCGACCTGGCTCATTCGCCGGCGGCTGCGCTGCGGCGGCGCCGGCGCCGGCGCTTGCGCGGCGCACCCGCCTCCGCCTCCGCCTCGCCGGGTGGATGGTGGGCGATGGCGGCGTCGGGGTTGCGCTGCGCCTCCTGCCAGAAGGCGATGTCCTCCTCGTGGGCCGGCGACGCGGCGCGGCGCAGCACCAGGAAGTCGAACGCGGCGCGGAAACGCGGATGCGAGAGCGTGCGCACCACGCGCTTGCGCTGGCGCAGGGCGAAGCGCCCCTGCATCAGCCAGATCTCCTGCATCGGCAGCGAGAAGCGGCGCGGCAGGGCGATGGTGGACAGCTGGTGCAGGGTGACGCGGTCGGCCGCGCGGCGCTCGGCTTCGGCAGTGTTCAGCCCCTGCGCCTGCAACGCCATCAGCGCGCGGCAGTAGGCCGGCCACAGCAGCACGGCGAACAGGAAGGCTGGTGAGACCGGTTCATCCGCGGCTACCCGCTGGTCGGTTCCGCGGAGCCCCTCGACCACCATCCTGCGCAGCGCACCGCTGCGGTTTGCCGCCAGCGCCGCCGCGCTCTCGGGGAACAGCGCTGCCAGCAGGCCATGGCGTTCAAGTCCTTCGAAACTGGCGACCGCGTGGCCGGCCAGGAACATCTTCAGGCATTCCTCGAACAGGCGCGCCGGCGCCGCTTCGGCCAGCAGAGACGCCAGCGGACGCAGCGGCGCGGCGGTGTCGGGAGCGATCTCGAAGCGCAACTTGGCCGCGAGCCGGATCGCGCGCAGCATCCGTACCGGATCCTCGCGATAGCGCGTTTCCGGATCGCCGATCAGGCGCAGGACGCGGTGGGTGACGTCCTCGAAACCGCCGACGTAGTCGCGCACCGAGAAGTCGGCGATGTCGTAGTACAGCGCGTTGGCGGTGAAGTCGCGCCGGACCGCGTCGTCCTCGATGGTGCCGTAGACGTTGTCGCGCAGCAGGCGACCGTCGTCGTGGACCTGTCGGTCGCCGCTGCCGTCGTCGATGTTTGCACGGAAGGTCGCGACCTCGATGATCTCGCGCCCGAACACCACGTGGGCCAGCCGGAAACGGCGCCCGATCAGCCGGCAGTTGCGGAACAGGTGTCGCACCTCCTCGGGCGTGGCGTCGGTGGCGACGTCGAAATCCTTGGGATCCAGGCCGGCCAGCAGGTCGCGCACCGCACCGCCTACCAGGCAGGCGCGGTGTCCGGCTTCGTGCAACCGGTAGAGCACGCGCAGCGCGTTGGGACTGATCCCCCGGCGCGAGATGGGATGCTGGTCGCGCGGGATGATCCGCAGCTCGGGGGTGACGGTTCTGTTGGTCGGCATCGGGCCAGGTGGTTCCGGATCGGGCCGACAGACTGTTGTTCGGCAACCGTGTATCCCTGATATACTAGCAAGCTGCACCGGCACCTTGGCCTACCCGCCCCGCCGATGCAGCCGGAACGTCCCTCCGGCGCTGCCCTCGCAGCACCCCGCTCCCTTCGTCTAGAGGCCTAGGACGTGGCCCTCTCAAGGCTAAAACACGGGTTCGAATCCCGTAGGGAGCGCCATCTTCGAGAAGGCCCGCGCAAGCGGGCCTTCTCTTTTATCGGATCCGCCCCGGCTGCACCCGACGCGGGCACCGCCGCACCCGCCGGCAGGCCAGGTCAAGCCACGCATCCGGGATCTTCCCGGCCCCGTCGCAAGCCGCCGGTGCAGGCGTTCGCCGCACCGACGACCCCGCGTTCGCAGGGGTGCAGCGACCGGGTTTCTCCTTGAATGCGAACGCTTCCCACCGCAATGTGCGCGCGTGCTCTAAAATCGCGTGCTGTCCCGCCGAACAACGGACCCTTCGCGACATGCCCTTCGTCGTCACCGAGAACTGCATCAAGTGCAAGTACACCGACTGCGTCGAAGTGTGCCCGGTGGACTGTTTCCATGAAGGTCCGAACTTCCTCGTGATCGATCCGGACGAGTGCATCGACTGCACTTTGTGCGAGCCCGAGTGCCCGATCAACGCGATCTACCCCGAGGACGACGTACCCGCCGGCCAGGAGCAGTACGTCGCGCTGAACGCGGAGCTTTCGAAGGAATGGCCGGTGATCACCACGCGCAAGGATCCCCTGCCCGATGCCCAGGAGTGGGACGGCAAGCCCGACAAGCTGCGCCTGCTGGAACGCTGAGGCAGGCTCGATGCGAAGAAGGCGCCCACCGGGCGCCTTCTGCCGTTCCGGCCGGCGCCGCGACGGCCGATGCCGCCGGTCTACAACCGAAAAGGGCGCCCCACGGGGCGCCCTGCTCCGGCCGCCCAGCCGGCATCAGCCTCCGGCGAGCGCCGCCCTCAGTGCCGCGATCAGGCGCTGCGGCGCATCGCCAGCGGCGGGCAGGCCGCGCGGGTCCACTGCGGCCACGTAAGCCCCGGTATCCGTCTTGGTCACGCGGATCAGGAACTTGGCGTCGGCATAGTCGACGTCGTAGGTGCCGAGCAGCTGGGCACGGTTGACCACCGTCAGGCCGTCGGTCGCGGCCAGCACCTCGCCCACGCGCACGAACACCTGGTCGCGGTCGCCGGCGACGGCGAAACCGTTGGGCTGCGGGCTACCGGCGGCGGCGGTTGCCGAACGCGTCACCGAGCCGGTCTCGGGCAGTGCCATCGCGCTCGAGGTGTCGGGGCGGTCGAGGTCCGGCGGGACTTCCAGCGGCCGGCTCTCGGGGCTGCCGGCGTACAGCTCGCTGCCCTTGCGGAACCACTTGCAGCCGCTGGTGCCGAGCACGGCCACGGCCACCAGGCCGATCGCGAGCACACGGAACAGGGGGCGGGAATGACGCATCGTGGAAATCTCCTGCGGAAAAGGGATCAGGCCGCGATCGGATCGCGGAGGCTGTGTTCGATGGCGACGGCGGCGGCGGCAATGCGCGTGGCCGTGGGCTGGTGCGCGTCGGACAGCGTGGTCAGCGGCAGGCGCAGACCATGGCCGATGCCCATCCGGGCCAGCACGGCCTTGACCGGGACCGGATTGGGTTCGACCGAAGCGAACTGGTGGAACTGCGCCAGCGCGGCGTTCCAATCCAGCGCCTCGGCACGCCGTCCACCGCGCGCGAGGTCGCACAGGCGGCGCATCGACGCGGGCACCAGGTTCGAGACCACCGAGACCACACCATCGGCCCCGGCCAGCATGGCTTCGGCGGCGGCCGCATCGTCGCCGCCGAGAATGGCGAAGCCACCGGTGCGCAGCGCCAGCCACTCGGCCAGGCGCGCCGGCTCCGCCACCGCTTCCTTCACGCCGATGACGCGCGGATGGTCGACCAGGCTCGCCACGCTTGCCGGCTGCAGGTCGCAGCCGGTGCGGGCGGGCACGTTGTAGAGCACGACCGGCAGCGCGCCGTCATCGGCGACCGCCCGGTAGTGCGCCAGCAGGCCCGCCTGCGTCGGCCGCACGTAGGGCGGCGTGACGACCAGCGCCGCATCGGCGCCGAGCGCCGCCGCACGCCGCGTCTGCTCGATGGTCCGGGCGGTCGCCGACTGGCCCGTGCCGGCCAGCACCGGAATGCGTCCTGCCACCGTCTCGACCGCGGTCCGCAGCAGGGCGTCGAACTCGATGTCCAGCAGCGCGGCGGCCTCACCGGTGGACCCGGCGACCACCACCGCCTGGGTCCCCGCGTCGCATTGCGCCTGCAGCAGGCGCCGCCACGCGTCGAGATCGAGCTCGCCCGTCGTCGTGAACGGCGTCGCCAGCGCGGTGATGCTGCCGGAAAGTCGCAAGGGCCAGGTCTCGTGCGAAAGCGCCTGGAACCGGGCGCATGAATGGATGTCGCGGATGCCGGCATGTTACTTGCGGCCCGGAAGCACGGGCAAGTATGCTGGCTGCGGGTTCCGGCCCTGCCCGGGACACCGTTCATCACCGATCCACACGGACCCCGCCGCGGACGCCGCCTTGACCGATCCTGACACCGCATCCCGGCCCTCGCCGAACGAGAACCACCTGCTGATCAACGCCTACACGACGCATCCGGCATCGCCGCTGCTGGCCGTGTCGCGGCGGATCGCCGACAGCGGCTGCAACCTCGTGGATACGCGGCTGTCCACCGTCGGCCGCGACGTGTCGGTGACCGCGCTGGCCACCGGCTCCTGGGATTCGGTGGCCAAGCTCGAGGCCATGCTCACGCGCCTGGAGCGCGAGGAGGACCTCAAGCTGGTGTGGTACCGCACCGGCCCCAAGCCCGTGCAGTCCAACCTGCTGCCCTACATCGTGGAGGTGGTGGCGGCGGACAAGCCCGGCATCCTGTTCCAGCTGGCCGATTTCTTCGACCGACAGGGCATCACCATCGAGAGCCTGCACTGCTCGCGCTACCGCGCCATGCAGACCGGCGCGGACATGTTCTCGGCACAGGTGACCATCGGCGTACCGGCGAACATGCACATCGCCGCGCTGCGCGACGACTTCCTCGAGTTCTGCGACCACCTGAACCTCGATGCGATCATGGACCCGATGAAGTTCTGATCCCACGGACGACGGTGGAATGATCGCGACCGGAAAACCCCTGCCCAAGTCCACCCTGAAGCTGCCGCTGGCGCTGTCCGGCGGCGCGCACGCCACGCTCGCCGACCATGCCGGGCGCTGGCTGGTGCTGTACTTCTATCCCAAGGACTCCACGCCCGGCTGCACCACCGAGGGCCTGGACTTCGACGCGCTGCTGCCCGGGTTCCACGCGCTCGGCGCGGACGTGCTGGGCGTGTCGCGCGATTCGGTGAAGTCGCACGACAACTTCTGCGCGAAGCAGGGCTTCCGCTTTCCCCTCGTCAGCGATCCGGACGAGGCGCTCTGCCGCGCCTTCGACGTGATCCATGAGAAGAACATGTACGGCCGCAAGGTCATGGGCGTGGTGCGCAGCACCTTCCTGATCTCGCCCGACCAGCGCCTGGTGCGCGAATGGCGCGGCGTGAAGGTGGCCGGCCATGCCCAGGCCGTGCTCGACGCGCTGAAGGCCGCGCAACACACGTGACCCGACCCCCGGACCGTCGCCACCGCCGCCCTGCCCTGCAGGCCGCGGCAGCGCGCGGCCGCGCCCGTTTTCCCGCCAGGAGGCGAACGTCCCGATGATGACCCACGGCAAGCGCATCTACGTGCTCGACACCAACGTCCTGATGCACGACCCCACCGCGCTGTTCCGCTTCGAGGAGCACGACGTGTTCCTGCCGATGCAGGTCATCGAGGAACTCGACAACGGCAAGAAGGGCACGTCCGAGGCCAGCCGCAACGCGCGCCAGGTCAGCCGCTTCATCAATGAGCTGATCGAGGCCCAGGGCACCGACAAGATCGAGAGCGGCCTGGTGCTCGACCGGCCGAACGCGCTGCAGCTGCGTGGGCCGGCGAGCATCGGCAAGCTGCGGTTCCAGACGACGGTGCCGACCGAGGACAAGACGTCCTTCGGGGCGGTGGCGCCCGACAACCGCATCCTCGGCGCCATCCTGCAACTACGACGCGAGGAGCCGGAGTTGCCGGTGGTGTTCGTGTCCAAGGACATCAACCTGCGGATCAAGGCCGCGATCGCGGGGCTGGTCAGCGAGGACTACGAAAACGACCGCGCGCTCGATGACTTCAGCCTGCTCTACACCGGCGCCAATTCGCTGCCCGAGGACTTCTGGAGCCGCCACGGCAAGGACCTGCGTTCGTGGACCGACCGTGGCCGCACGTTCTACGAGGTCGCGGTGGATGGGGACAACGACTGGTACCCAAACCAGTACCTGTACCTCCCCGGCGACGACGATGCCGAGTTCCGGGTCGCGAAGGTCGAGGGCGACAAGGCGGTGCTGCAGATCGTCGACGACTACCGCCGCAGCCAGCACGCGGTCTGGGGCATCAACGCGCGCAACCGCGAGCAGAACTTCGCGCTCAACGCGCTGATGGACCCGGAGATCGACTTCGTCACCCTGCTCGGCACCGCCGGCACCGGCAAGACCCTGCTGGCGCTGGCCGCGGGCCTGGCCCAGACCATGGACCAGCAGCGCTACCGCGAGATCATCATGACCCGCGCCACGGTGAGCGTGGGCGAGGACATCGGCTTCCTGCCGGGCACGGAGGAAGAGAAGATGACGCCGTGGATGGGCGCGCTCACCGACAACCTGGAAGTGCTCACCCACAACCAGGAAGGCGGCAGCTGGGGTCGCGCGGCCACCAACGACCTGCTGGCCTCGCGGATCAAGATCCGCTCGCTCAACTTCATGCGCGGGCGTACCTTCCTCAGCCGCTGGCTGATCCTGGACGAGGCACAGAACCTCACGCCCAAGCAGATGAAGACCCTGATCACCCGCGCCGGCCCGGGTACCAAGATCGTGTGCCTGGGCAATGTCGAGCAGATCGACACGCCCTACCTCACCGAGACCACCTCGGGACTGACCTACGCCGTGGACCGGTTCAAGAACTGGGCGCACAGCGCGCACGTCACACTGCGTCGCGGCGAACGTTCGCGGCTGGCGGACTACGCGTCCGAGGTGCTGTAGGCGGCTGCGCATCCTGCCGCCGCGCCCGGGCGGTCGCGGGCGCCCGGTGCGACGGCTGCATTGCCGGACCGGAGCCGCCGCGCCGCCGCAACAGGCATCGGTACCCGCGTCGAAGCGGGATCCACCACGGCTCCAGGGCCGACGCGCGGGGTTTCCCCGAGCCGGGCATGAGGACGGGAGCCCGTCCGTTCGGGGCGACATTCTGGCGCGCGCATCCTTCGCGACACGCGCGCGCGCCCGATGCACAATGCAGGCATGAGCCGACGCGGCAGCGAAACCGCCCCCAAACCCAGCCGCGCCGACTCGCGCCCCAGCCTGCGCGAGCGCTTCGACGCCATGCGCAACCTGCCGCCGTTCCTGCGGCAGATCTGGGCGACCAGTCCGGCCTTGGCTCTCATCAGCATCGGCCTGCGCGTGGTCCGCGCGTTCCTGCCGATCCTCACGCTCTATGTCGGCAAGCTGATCATCGACGAGGCCATCCGCCTGGTCGGCCTGGGCCTGGCATTCGACTCGGTCGGAGAGGCCTGGCGCAGTGGCCAGCTCGACCAGCTGCTGTGGCTGCTGGCGGTCGAGTTCGGCCTGGCGATCGCCTCCGACCTGCTGGGGCGGATCGTGAGCTATGCCGACTCCCTGCTGTCGGAGCTGTTCACCAATGCCACCAGCGTGCGGCTGATGGAGCATGCCGCCACGCTCGACCTCGAGGACTTCGAGGACCCGGACCTGCAGGACAAGCTCGACCGCGCGCGCCGCCAGACCATGGGCCGCATGAACCTGATGGGCCAGCTGTTCGGCCAGGTGCAGGACATGATCACGGTGGTCAGTTTCGCCATCGGCCTGCTGGTGTACGCGCCCTGGCTGATCCTGTTGCTGGCGGTGGCCCTGGTGCCGGCCTTCCTCGGCGAGGCGCACTTCAGCGCGCTGGGTTATTCGCTCAACTTCCAGTGGACGCCCGAGCGCCGGCAGCTCGAGTACGTGCGCCAGACCGGCGCCAGCGTCGAGACCGCCAAGGAAGTGAAGATCTTCAACCTGCACCGCTTCCTGGTGGACCGCTACCGGACGCTGGCGCAGAAGTTCTTCCTGGCCAACCGGGCGCTGGCCAGGCGGCGCGCGTTCTGGGGCACCCTGCTCGCGGCGCTGGGCACCCTGGGCTACTACGTGGCCTACGCCTACATCGCCTGGCGCACGGTGCGCGGCGATTTCACCATCGGCGACCTGACCTTCCTGGCCGGCAGCTTCCGCCGCCTGCGCCAGCTGCTCGAGGGCCTGCTGATCGGCTTCTCGCAGGTGGCCGGGCAGGCGCTGTACCTGGACGATCTGTTCTCGTTCTTCGAGATCGAGCCCGAGATCACCTCCCCGCCCGATCCCGCCGCATTCCCCGCGCCGATCCGCCAGGGCTTCGTGTTCGAGAACGTCGGTTTCCGCTATCCGGGGGCCGAACGCTGGGCGGTGCGCCACCTGGACTTCGAGCTGCGCGCCGGCGAGGTGCTGGCCCTGGTGGGCGAGAACGGCGCCGGCAAGACCACCCTGGTCAAGCTGCTCGCGCGCCTGTACGACCCGGACGAGGGCCGCATCCTGCTCGACGGCCGCGACCTGCGCGAGTACGACATCGACGCGCTTCGCGCCAACATCGGCGTGATCTTCCAGGACTTCGTGCGCTACCACCTCACCGCCGGCGAGAACATCGGCGTGGGCCGGATCGAACGCATGGACGACCGCGCCCGGATCGAGGACGCGGCGCGCCGGGCGATGGCCGACGAGGTGATCGAGGCCCTGCCGCTGGGGTACGATCAGCTGATCGGACGCCGCTTCAAGACGGGCGTCGACCTGTCCGGCGGCCAGTGGCAGAAGATCGCCATCGCCCGCGCCTACATGCGCGACGCCCAGGTCATGATCCTGGACGAACCCACGGCCGCGCTCGACGCCCGCAGCGAGTTCGAGGTGTTCCAGCGCTTCAAGGAGCTGTCCGCAGGACGTACCGCCGTGCTCATCTCGCACCGTTTCTCCAGCGTGCGCATGGCCGACCGGATCCTGGTGCTGGCCGATGGCCGGGTCGAGGCCAGCGGCACCCACGCGCAGTTGATGGCCCAGGGCGGGCGTTACGCGGAGCTGTTCGAACTGCAGGCGGCGGGCTACCGCTAGGCCCACCGGCCGCAGGGTTGCGTGACGGCGGACAAAATGCCCCGTCGCCGGACACGGGCACCGCGGGTCGCGCCGCTATAATTCACGGTTGACGTTCCGCTGACTCCTCCCCCATGTCCTCCGCCTTCGGCACCGAGACGGTGCTGGACGTCCGTCACTGGACCGACAGCTACTTCAGCTTCACCACCACCCGCGACGACGGTTTCCGTTTCGAGAACGGACAGTTCGTGATGATCGGCCTGCAGGTCGACGGCAAGCCGCTGCTGCGCGCCTATTCGATCGCGAGCGCGAACTGGGAGGAGCAGCTGGAGTTCTTCAGCATCAAGGTGCCCGACGGCCCGCTCACCTCGCGCCTGCAGCACATCCAGCCGGGCGACCAGCTCCTGGTCGGCCGCAAGCCGACCGGCACCCTGCTGATCCACGACCTGCACCCGGGCCGCAACCTGTACCTGCTGGGCACCGGCACCGGCCTGGCGCCGTGGCTGTCGGTGATCAAGGATCCGGAAACCTACGAGCGCTTCGAGCGGGTGATCGTGGCCCACGGCGTGCGCGGGGTGGGCGACCTGGCCTACCGCGACTACATCCTCAACGAACTGCCGCGACACGAGTTCCTGGGCGAGCAGATTTCCCGCCAGCTGCTCTACTACCCGGCAGTCAGCCGCGAAACCTTCCAGTGGCAGGGCCGCGACCAGCGCGGCCGGCTGACGGATCTGCTCGACAGCGGCCGCATGGCCGGCGACCTCGGCCTCGCCCCCCTCGACCCGGCCCGCGACCGCGCCATGATCTGCGGCAGTCCGCAGATGCTGGCCGACTTCCGTGCCCTGCTCGACCGGCGCGGCTTCGTCGCCGCTCCGCGTATCGGCACCCCCGGCGACTACGTCTTCGAGCGCGCCTTCGTCGAGAAGTGATGGCCCGGTGTCCGCCGCCGCGCCGCTGCCGGGACTCGTCGTAGAATCCACGCATCATTCGGAGGACATCGCATGAAGATCCTGGTTCCGGTCGACGGCAGCGAGACGAGCACCCGCGCCCTCAGGCACGCGCTGGCGCTGGCCAAGTCCTTCGCCAAGCCCGGCAAGGTGTTCGTGGTGGCGGTGGACGACGCCCTGTTCCCGGGCGTGGAACGCAAGATCGGCGCCGAGGCCGCGCACAGGCACCATGCCGAGAACTTCGAACGCATGTTTGCGCCCGCGCGCAAGGCGCTGGCGCGCAGCAAGGTGGCGGTGGAATTCGTCGAAGTGGTGGACGCCGTGGCCAATGGCATCCTCGCGACGGCCGCCAGGCACAAGGTCGACCTCGTGGTGATGGGCTCGCGCGGCAGCGGCGCGATCAAGGGCACCCTGCTCGGCTCGGTGTCGATGAAGGTGCTGGCAGGCACCCAGGTGCCGGTGACCATCGTCCATTGACGCGGGACGCCTGCGCTCAGGCCAGTGCCCCCTCGATGTCGCGGCGCAGGCTGTCGGGGGCCTCGGTCGGCGCGTAGCGCTTCAGGACCTGCCCGTCGCGGCCCACCAGGAACTTGGTGAAGTTCCACTTGAACGCGTCGATGCCCAGCAGGCCGCCTTTCTCGCGCTTGAGCCAGGCCCACAGCGGATGGGCCCCGGCGCCGTTGACCTCGACCTTGGCGAACATCGGGAAATCGACGCCGTAGTCGAGCGTGCAGAAGCGCCGGATCTCGGCCTCGTCGCCGGGTTCCTGGTGACCGAACTGGTCGCAGGGGAAGCCCAGTACCACCAGCCCACGATCCCGATAGTCCCGCCACAGATGCTGCAGCCCGGCGTACTGGGGGGTGAAGCCGCACTGCGACGCCACGTTGACGATCAGCAGCACCTTGCCCGCATAGGTGGACAGGTCCACCTCGTTCCCGTCGATGTCCCGTGCCGAGAAAGCGTGCGCGGTGGTCACGGCCCGCCCTCCACCGCACGGACGCGCAGCGCGTCGGCGAACGGCCGGATACCGAGTTCGGCGTGGATGTCGGCCGGGTAGTAGGCGGTGTCGCCCTTGATGACGGTGGCGACCTTGCGGATGTCGGCGATGTCGCGGACCGGGTCGCCGTCCACCAGCACCAGGTCGGCCCGCTTGCCGGGTTCGATGCTGCCCAGGTCGGCAAGCACGCCCGAATACTTCGCCCCGTTCCAGGTCGCCACCTGCAGCGCCTGCGCCGGGGTGAGCCCCGCGCGGACGTAGAGCGCCAGTTCGTGCTGGAGGGTGAACCCGGGCACCTCGTCGGTGCCGGCCACCAGCGGCACGCCGGCCCGGTATGCGCGTCCCACGAACTGGACCATGCGCTCGAACGACTTGCGATACAGCACCCCCGTCGCATCGTCGGGGATGTCCATCTCCGCGGCGCGCCGCCCACGCTGCACGTCGGGCGGCAGGTGGTCCTCGATCCCGGCGAAGATGGGCGTGATCTGGCCGTTGCGCTGGTGCAGGAACTCGAAGGTGGCCAGCGTCGGGTCGAGCACGACCTGCCGTTCGGCCAGCGTGGCGATGAACTCCCGCACCGGGGCCGAATCCAGGTCCAGGCCGGCAGCCTCGCGCGCAGGCAGGTAGAAGCGTTCGAGGGTGCGCGTGTCGGTATCGGGCTCGACCAGGAAGTTCAGCACCACCTGGTTGATGTGGTTGAGTTCGTCGAAGCCCGCGTCCACCGTGTCCTGGGCGCGCAGGAAGACCGGCACGTGGCCACTCACACGCATGCCGCGCGCGTGCGCATGGGCGACGGTCTCGGGCAGGAGGTCCTTCGGAAACGAGTTGTAGACCTTCAGCTGCGGATAGCCGTTGTCGGCATACCAGTCGACCGCCTTGCGGGCGCCGTCCAGGTCGCCGACCACGAAGCCGTGGCGTGCGGACTCCCCGCTCTCGCCCTCCAGGAACCCCGCCGGCACGATGCGCGGCATCAGCAGGGTCCCGGCGCGCTCTTCGGCCATCATCTGCTGCACGGTCGCGTTGTCGTTGCCCATGTCGCGCACCGATGTGACGCCGGCCGCCAACTGCAGGCCGCCGCTCCAGCGGTCGACATGGGCATGCATGTCGAACAGGCCGGGCAACATCACCCGCCCGCCGGCATCGACCACATGGTCGGCCTCCCCAGCATCGGCACCGGCGGCCACGACGGACACGATCCGCCCCTGCGCCAGCCGCACGTCCGACGGCGGTCCCAGCCGCGCCCGCTCGCTGTCGAACACCCGCGCGTTGCGGATCAGCGTGCTGCCATGCAGCCGCTGCGCCAGGCGCTGCTGCAGCGCGACCAGGGCCTGCGCTTCGGCCTCCTTCTGCACCGCCTCCAGCGCATCGGCGTTACCTTCCCAGCCCGCCTCCACCATCTGCAGGAAGCCGGGGAAAATGTAGGCGAACAGGCGGGGCCGGGCGTCGTCGGTGGCCCAGGCGAAGCTCGGGGTGAAGCCGATGCCGGTGATGGCCAGCAGCTGCACCGTGCGGCGTTCGTCTCCTTTGCGCACCTCGGCTTCGGAGACCTTGCGCGCGCTCAGGGTGCCGCTGGGGATCAGCGGGAGCCGTCCGTCGCCGCGCGCGGCCAGTGCGGCGAGCGATACCGACGCCACCGCCGGCGTGCCGCCCAGCGGCGAGTACTGCGCGCCCGGCCCGACACGCTGCTCGCCCTGGTCGGACGTGGACTTCCAGCGCGCCAGGCCGTCGGCCAACTCGAACCGCTCGTCCACCGGCGCACCAAAGGTGGAGGTGCCCGTGACCCGGTACCGGCGGAAGGTCCCGTCGTCGCCGAGCGTGAACTCCTCCTTCAGCTCGGGGCCGCGGCCGTTGTCCTTGAAGATAAACTCGGTGCGGACCACGCCGTCGTCTCCGTGGACGACCGTCTGCGCACCGGCCTGCTTGCCGCCCTGCACAAGCACCACGTAGTGCAGCGTTTCCGCCGCGCCGGCGGTCCCGGCCAGCGCCAGCCCCATCAGGATGGACAGGAACCCGGACTGCCTCACGCAACCTCCGATGCCGCTCCGCGGCCGTGGTGAAGGATCCCGCGGCCGGCAGTGTATCCCCGGCGCGGGCCCGCGGGCAGCCGCCGGCCATGTGCCGTTCGTCATGGGGCAGCCCCTCCGGCCATGGGCTACCCTTGGATTTTTCGAGTTCCACGAGGACCACCCATGAAGCACCCGCTCGCCGCCGCCCTCGCCATCGCGCTGACTGCCGCCGTCTCCTCCGCGGCATCCGCCCAGACCACCGGAGCCGGTCCAATGAACACCGCCACCGCCGCGAGCCCGGGGGCAGAGGCCTCGAACCCGCTGTTCGTCCAGAGCCCGCTGCCGCTGCGCTACCCGCAGTTCGACAAGCTGAAGGACGAGCACTTCCCGCAGGCCTTCGACGCGGGCATGGCGCGCAACCTGGAGGAGATCGCGAAGATCGCCAGCGAGAAGTCGGCGCCGACCTTCGAGAACACCATCGTCGCACTGGAAAAGTCAGGCAAGCTGCTGGGCAACGCGCGCCGCATCTTCGGCAACCTCAACGGCACCGACACCAACGACACGCGCAAGAAGATCAACAACGAGTACGCGCCGAAGTTCGCCGCGCACCGCGATGCGATCATGCTCAACCCGCAGCTGTTCGCGCGCGTGGAGGCGGTCTACAACCAGCGTGGCAACCTCGGCCTCGACGCCGAAAGCCTGCGCCTGGTCGAGGAGTACTACGACGGCTTCGTGCGTTCGGGCGCCAAGCTCGGCGATGCCGACAAGGCGCGGCTGAAGGAGATCAACGCGCGCATGGCCGCGCTGGGCACCCAGTTCTCCAACAACGTGCTCGACGAGGTCAACGACTCGGCCGTGCTGGTCGACGATGTCGCGGAGCTGGCCGGCCTGAGCGAATCGCAGATCGCCACAGCGGCTGCGGCGGCGAAAGCCAGGGGCCACGAAGGCAAGTACCTGCTGACCCTGCTCAACACCACCGGCCAGCCGCTGCTGCCGCAGCTGGACAACCGTGCGCTGCGCGAGCGCGTGCACAAGGCGTCGGTCGCCCGCGGCAGCCGCGGCAACGAATGGGACAACACCGGCATCGTCGCCGAAGTGCTCAAGCTGCGTGGCGAACGCGCGCGCCTGCTGGGCTACGACACCCCGGCCGCCTTCACCCTGGCCGACGAGACCGCCGGCACCATCGAGGCGGTGAACGCGATGCTCGGCCGCCTGGCCCCGGCCGCGGTCGCCAATGCCCGCCGCGAGGGCGCGGCGCTCCAGGCGATGATCGATCGCGAACAGGCCGCCAAGGGCGAGCCGAGCTTCCAGCTCGAGCCCTGGGACTGGGCCTACTACACGGAGAAGGTGCGCCAGGCCGAGTACGACTTCGACGACAACCAGCTCAAGCCCTACTTCGAGATGAAGAACGTGCTGGAGAACGGCGTGTTCTTCGCCGCCACCCAGCTCTATGGCATCACGTTCAAGGAACGCAGCGACCTGCCCAAGTACCACCCGGACACCTGGACCTACGACGTCTTCGACAAGGACGGCAAGCCGCTGTCGATCTTCATCTTCGACCCCTACGCGCGGCCGTCCAAGCGTGGTGGCGCATGGATGAATTCCTACGTGGGCGAGTCCGAGCTCGAGGGCACGCTGCCTGTGGTGGCCAACCACCAGAACATCCCCAAGCCGCCGGCCGGCGAGCCGACGCTGCTGACCTGGGACGAGGTGACGACCATGTTCCACGAGTTCGGCCATGCCCTGCACGGCATGTTCTCGGACGTGAAGTACCCGTACTTCTTCATGAACGTGCCGCGCGACTTCGTCGAGTTCCCGTCGCAGGTCAACGAGATGTGGGCCGACTGGCCGTCGATCCTGGCCAACTATGCCAAGCATCATGAGACCGGCGAACCGCTGCCGCAGGCGCTGCTCGACAAGAAGATGGCCTCGGCCACCTTCAACGAGGGCTTCGCCACCACCGAATATCTCGGTGCGGCGATGCTCGACCAGTACCTGCACCAGCTGCCGAAGGACCAGCTGCCCACCGCCGACCAGATCATCGCAACCGAGGCGGCCGCGCTGAAGTCGGTGGGCCTGGACTACGCGCCGGTGCCGCCGCGCTACCGCACCACGTACTTCAGCCACATCATGGGCGGCTATGCGGCGGCGTACTACGCCTATATCTGGTCGGAGGTGCTGGACGCCAACACCGTCGAGTACATCAAGGCCAACGGCGGCCTGAAGCCAGAGAACGGCGACCGACTGCGCAGCACCCTGCTCTCGCGCGGTGGTGCGAAGGATGCCAAGCAGTTGTTCCTCGATTTCACCGGCCACGAGCCGCGGATCGAGCCGCTGCTGAAGAAGCGCGGGCTGGACGTGCCGGCGACGAACTGATCCAGCCAGCCGCAGCAGGACAGGAACGCCGCCGGCCATCCGGCGGCGTTTTCGTTCCTGCGCAGTAGTCCCGCGGAAGCGTGGGCTGGTGCCGGCAGCACATCGTCCGGACGGGCCGCGGCAGCATCCCGTGTTCCGGCGCGGACGGAGATCCGGCGTTCGCTCGACCGGCGATCGCCGCGCTTCGGCACGAAGAAGCGCCCGTGACGCCACGACGCCTCCCTCCCTGCCGTCCGGTTAGCATTCCCCCATGTCCGCCATGCCCGACCTCCCGGCCGCCTGCGAGTCCACCGCGACCGCGTTGCGCGCATGGCTTTCCCGCCATGGGCGCGTGTTCGTGCTGACCGGCGCCGGCTGCAGTACCGGGTCGGGCATCCCCGACTACCGCGACCGCAATGGCGACTGGAAACGCACCCCGCCGATCACCCTGCAGGCCCTGACCGGCAGCGAGGCGGCCTATCGTCGCTACTGGGCGCGCAGCAGCATCGGCTGGCCACGCTTCCGCGCCGCCCGCCCGAATGCCTCGCACGCGGCGCTGGCCGAGCTGGAGCGGCGCGGTCTGGTGCGAATGCTGCTGACCCAGAACGTCGACGGCCTGCACCAGCGCGCCGGCAGCGAGCGGGTCATCGACCTGCACGGGCGGCTGGACGCCGTGGTCTGCCTGGGCTGCGGGGCACGCAGTCCGCGGGAGGAGGTGCAGGAGGAGATCGTCGCCATCAACACCGGATGGGAGGCCGGACCGGCGGGCGTGGCGCCGGATGGCGACGCCGACCTCGGCGATGATGCCGTCGCGGATTTCCAACCGCCCTGGTGCCGCCACTGCCACGGGTTGCTCAAGCCCGACGTGGTGTTCTTCGGCGAGAACGTGCCGCGCGAACGGGTGGAGGCCGCACAACGTGCCCTGCACGAGGCCGATGCCATGCTCGTGGCCGGGTCCTCGTTGATGGTGTGGTCCGGGTTCCGGTTCGTCCGGATGGCCGCGGCCGCCGGCATGCCGGTTGCCATCCTCAACGCGGGCCGCACGCGCGCCGACGGGCTGGCGACCCTGCGCATCGACGCCGAAATCTCCACGACCCTGCTGGAGGCCCTGCGATGACCGCGTCGCGCCGGTTCCTGTTCGCCGTGCTGCTGTGGGCCACTCCGATCGCCGCGTCCGCCCAGCAGTGCGTGGCCGGGTTCCCCGAAATCTATGGCGCGCTGTTCGCCGACGCGCAGCGCGCAGTGCCCGATCCGAAGGCCATGGTCGACGCGATCCCCGCGGCTGCGCCGGCCGCGATCGCCGCGGAGTACGCGCTGCGACGACAGGACCCGGGCTTCGACCTGCAGCGTTTCGTCCAGAAGCGCTTCGCGCTGCCGGAACCGGCGGGCGGCGGCTACCGCACCGATCCCCGTCACGATGCGACGGCCCACATCGACCGCCTGTGGTCGGAGCTGGAACGCCAGCCGCAACCGGGGGATGCACGCAGCTCCTTGCTGCCCCTGCCCGAACCGTACGTGGTGCCCGGCGGCCGCTACGACGAGATCTACTACTGGGACTCCTACTTCACCATGCTGGGTCTGGTGGAAAGCGGCCGCCTCGACCTGGTGCGCTCGATGGTGGCGAACTTCGCCGCGATGATCGACCGCTTCGGCCACGTCCCTAACGGCAACCGCACCTATTACCTCAGCCGCTCGCAGCCGCCGTTCTTCGCGTCGATGGTCGGCCTGCTGGCCGGGCACGATGGCGCGCAGGTCCTGGTGCGCCACCTGCCGCAGCTCGAACGCGAGTACGCCTTCTGGATGGATGGCGCCGAGGACCTGGCGCCCGGCACCGCGCATCGTCGCGTCGTGCGCCTGCGCGACGGCACCGTGCTCAACCGCTACTGGGACGACTGCGAGACGCCGCGCGACGAGAGCCACATCATGGACCTCGAGACCGCCGCCGCATCGACGCGCCCGCCTGCCGAGGTCCATCGCAACCTGCGCGCGGGCGCGGAGAGCGGCTGGGACTTCAGCTCGCGCTGGCTGGCCGACGGACGCAGCCTGCACACGATCCGCACCGTCGAACTCGTACCGCCCGACCTCAACAGCCTGCTGCATGCGCTGGAATCCACCATCGCCGACGCGCATGCCGCGGCCGGCGATGGACCCCGCGCCGCGCACTACCACGCTCTGGCCGAGGCCCGCGCCGCCGCCGTCCGGCGACTGCTCTGGGACGAGGACGCAGGCGTGTTCACCGACCATCAGTGGAACGACATGCAATCCACGGGCGCGGTGACGCTGGCCACGGTCTACCCGCTGTACTTCGGCATCGCCGAGCCGGCACAGGCGCGACGGATCGCGACGATCCTGCGCGAGCGCCTGCTCCAGCCCCATGGACTGGCGACGACCACGGTGCGCAGCGGCGAGCAGTGGGACCTGCCCAACGGCTGGGCGCCGTTGCAGTGGCTCGCGATCCGCGGCCTGTCGCGCTACGGCGAGGACGCGCTCGCACGGGAGGTCGCCAGCCGCTGGATCCGCCGCAACCTCGAACTCTTCCGCACGCAGCGCAAGCTGGTGGAGAAGTACGACGTGACCGGCGATGCGGAGGCCGGCGGCGGCGAGTATCCGTTGCAGGACGGTTTCGGCTGGACCAATGGCGTGTTGCGCGCCTTGTTGGCGCGCTATCCGCACGCCGCGCGCGAGTGACCGGGTCGATTGCGCGCTAGCGTGGCGCCACGTAGCCGCCGGGTACGCCGTGTGGCGAGAGCACCAGTTGCCAGAGCTGGAGCAGGCGCGCCCTCGCCGCCGCCATCGATCCGGCCAGGTAGTAGCGCCACATGCGTCGGAAACGTTCGTCGTACCGCGCGGGCAGCGCGTCCCAGGCGCGCTCGATGTTGTCGCGCCACGCCTGCAGGGTGCGGTCGTAGTCGGCCCCGAAGTTGTGCCAGTCCTCGATCACGAAACGCCCCTCCAGCGCGGCGGTGACCTGCGCCGCCGAAGGCAGCATCGAGTTGGGGAAGATGTACTTCGCGATCCAGGGATCCGTGTGGTTCCGGCTGACGTTCGCTCCGATGGTGTGCAGCAGGAACAGGCCGCCGTCGACCAGGCATCGGCGCGCGACGTCGAAGTAATGGGGGTAGTTCCTCACGCCCACGTGCTCGAACATGCCGACCGACACGATACGGTCGAAACGCTCGTCCAGCTCGCGATAGTCCTGCACGCGGATCTCCACCGGCAGTCCCGCGCACAGCTCGCGCGCGCAGGCCGCCTGCTCGCCGGAGATGGTGATGCCGACGCCGGTGACGCCATGGCGCTCGGCGGCAAAGCGCAGCAGTTCGCCCCAGCCGCAGCCGATGTCGAGCAGGCGCATGCCCGGCGCCAGCCCGAGCTTGCGGCAGCACAGGTCGAGCTTGGCTTCCTGGGCGGCGTCCAGGTCCTGCGCGTCGCGCCAGTAGCCGCAGCTGTAGACCAGCCTGCTGCCGAGCATCGCCCGGTAGAGATCGTTCCCGAGGTCGTAATGGCGTTCGCCGACCTCGTAACTGCGGCGTCCGCGCTGCAGGTTGAACAGACGCGCGAGCACGGCCAGGCGCAGGTCGGCGAAACCGTGCACCCGCCGGTCGATGCCGGCACGCAGCAGCCGCCACAGGAATCCGTCGAGCGACCCGGTGTCCCAGCCGCCATCCATGTATGACTCGCCCAGGGCGAGCGAGCCGCCGGCCAGCAGCCGCGCCGGCAGGCCGGCATCGTGCATTCGCAGGTCCCACGGCCGCGCGCCATCGACGTGGATGTCGGCCTCCGCGAGCAGGTCCTGCAGACGGGTCCGGAAACGCGTGTCGCCCATGCCTCCGCTCCGCGCCGGCGCTCCCGCCGCCGGCACTTCGCGGGTCAGTCTACTGCGCCGGCGACGCCGCGGAAAACAGGCCCCGATACGCCGGCGCCACGTGCGGCAGCAGTACGGCAGCCGGCACCTCGACGGCCTGGACGCCGTCCGAGTACGGCCCCACCTGATAGGGCGGAAACACGAAACGCAGCGCCTCGAACCGGCCGTTGCCACCGCTCACGGGCTCGAAATGGGCGAAGTTGTCCGGCTCTGGCGTCGTGCCCTCCTCGATCATGCGGCTGGCCGACCGCATCACCCGTTCGCGCTCGGCCGGCGCGAGCTCGTCGGCATCCACGCGCTGCGACAGCGACGCATGCAGCTGCTCGCGCACGTAGGAGGAGATCTCGCCCCAGGACGCGGGGTCCGGCACCAGCGCCTGCGGGGAGAGCATGCGCTGTTCGCGCGGCAGCCAGACGAAGCGGGCGATCAACGGGGTGCCGTGCGCACCGCCGGTGTAGCTGCCGCCATCGGCGGCCACGGCGAAGACATCCGGGGTATCGGCCACCACCTTGAACTCCAGCGCCAGGTCGTACATCGCGGTGGCGCCGGGTTCGAGCGCCTCGACCGCCTCCATCACCTCCGCGCGCGCGTCGTCGGCATAGGCCTTGAGCTCCCTGGCCAGTGCGGGATAGCGCTCGGCACCCTGCGGCCAGGTGATGCCGATGATGTAGCGCGGATCGGTTTCGACCACGTCCTCGAGCACCACAGGTTCGTCGGCGGTATCGACCTGGCCCGCTCCTTCCTGTGGCGCGCTACCCCTGGGCGCATCCTGCACGGGCGCTTCGCGCCGGCACGCGGCGAGCGCGCACACGATCAGGATCGACACCAGTAACCGCTTCATTGAACCCCCTGTTCTGCACCATGCGCCGTGCCCACGTGCCGGCAGTTGCGCTAACGCTTTTGTAACGTCACCCGCGTGCACGGCCGGTCAAGGCCAGTCGCGGCCGCGAACCTCTCCGGCGCCAGCGATTGCCGCTGCGTCCGTGCCCGCGGGAACGAACGCAGGCAGGCAACCGTCCCGGAAGAACCTGTCGAACGGCCGCACATTCCGGCCGCGGCGCGCCACGGCAGGTCACGGGTTTCTTTCTGATCCATCCGGGTGCCGGCAGGACGGCGCCTGGGGCAACCGCGGCGCGGTCCGGACAGCCTCCGTCCCCGCAACCGTAGGGACGGATCGGACCTGTGCACGCGCCGGGCCGGAACAACCGTCCGGAGTTCCGGCGGACGCGCGCGGGACCGGAGATGAAGTCCCGAAAGAGGTTCTTCTCCGATCCGAGGGGATCCGGGCGGACGGCTCGGCTGGGGGTTGTCAGGCCCGCGGACGGAGAATGCCCCCCCGTTCCTGGGATTGTTGCCCGGCCCGGTCAGCCCGCGTCGCGGTCCTGCCCGGGCGAACAGCGTTTCCCGGTCGACCGGGTGCGGTGTCCGTCCGAGGCCCTGAGCGACTGCCCGTCGGGCAGCAACCGTCCCGCAATGGGGAGAGGAACCAAAAAAAAGCCCCGGGTGTTTCCACCCGGGGCTTTCTGGCGTTGCGCTGGACGAGGCTTAGACGGCCTGCACTTCGTCAGCCTGCAGGCCCTTCTGGCCCTGCACGACCTTGAAGGTGACCTTCTGGCCTTCCTGCAGCGACTTGAAGCCGGTGCCCTGGATCGAGCGGAAGTGGACGAAGAGGTCCTGGCCGCTTTCCGGGGTGATGAAGCCGAAGCCCTTGGCGTCGTTGAACCACTTGACGGTACCGGTCTGACGTTCGGACATGTTGCTACTCCTTGAAACTAGACAGTGGATGGATACCAGGCCCCATCGGGGGATGCCTGGACTGTATCGAGCAAGGGGTAACGCGAACGATGGAGCGGATCGTCTGGAGCAACCGCCGGGGGGGACGGCCTGTAACTCTGGTGATCTACCGCATCGGAGCCACGATGTACCGTGATCCCGGCCTTGAACAGTCCGCGCACCATAGCGCAATTCCGGCGGAAAGTGTGAACGGCCTTTGTCAACCGGTTACCAGTTGTCCCGCCCCGGGAGCAGTGCCGCCAGTTCGGCGTCGGAGAGGTTGCGCCACTGCCCGGGCTTGAGGTGGCCGAGCCGTACGCTTCCGATCCGGACGCGCTGCAACTGCTTGACCCGGAAGCCGAAATGCGCGGCCATCAGGCGGATCTGGCGGTTCAGCCCCTGCACCAGCACGATCCGGAACCCGAACCGCCCGAGCTTGCCCGTCCGGCAGGGCAGCGTGGTCTGGCCGTGGACCGGGACCCCGCGGCTCATGCCGCGCAGGAATTCCGGGGTCACCGGATGGTTCACCGTCACCAGGTACTCCTTCTCCAGCCTGTTCTCCGCCCGGAGGATGGCGTTGACGATGTCTCCATTGCTGGTCAGCAGGATCAGCCCCTCGGAATCCTTGTCCAGCCGGCCGATCGGGAAGATCCGCTGCTCATGGCCGACGAAGTCGACGATGTTGCCCTTGACCGAGGATTCGGTGGTGCAGGTGATGCCGACCGGCTTGTTGAGCGCGATGTAGACGTGGCGGCGCCTGCCGGGCGCGGCAATGCGCTGGCGCAGCGGCTGGCCGTCGACCAGGACCGCATCGTCCTCGCCCACCTCGGCGCCGATCCGGGCACGGATGCCGTTGACCGTCACCCTGCCCTCGCCGATCAGGCGATCGGCCTCGCGCCGGGAACAGTGGCCGGTATCGCTGATGTAACGGTTGAGCCGCATGGCGTGCCGGAGCGCGAAGGGACGCGCAGTCTCGCAGATCACGCGCGGGCTGGCGCGTCGAGTGGCCGCCCCGTGCCCGGCCCCCGGGGCTGATCGGACTGGGTGTCCGCCGGAATCCCGGCCGGTGCCTCAGCCGGCCGTCGCGAGGTCGGCGTAGGCCGGGTGGCGCTCGAGCCAGGCGGCGGCGTACTCGCACTGCGGCACCACGCGCAGTCCCTGCGCCCGGGCGTGGTCGAACGCCGCGCGCACGAGCTCGCCTGCAATGCCGCGGCCGCGCAGCTGCGCGGGTACGCCGGTGTGGGTGATCCGCATGCGGTCGCCGTCCAGCCTGTAGTCCAGCACCGCGCGGTGGCCGTCGACCAGCGAGTGGAAGCCTTCTCCCGGCCGGTGTTCGACGTGCATTGCGTTCTCCTGTACGAAGGGCAGGCGCGGAAAGCGCCTGCGCCACGCGTTCAGTATGCGCGCGGCCGGCCAGCGGCTGACGTTGTGCGTCAGCCGGTTCCTTGACCAAGGTCACGCTTCATTCTGGCACGCAACCTGCTTCGAACGGTTCAACCGGAACCGTCGGCCACAGGGGGCCCGCAATGATCGACAGCATGACCCAGCACCAGGCCATCACCCGCCTGTTCGATCTGGTGCGCAGCGGGGAAGTGGAGAACCTGGAGTTCTCGCAGCTCGACTCGCTGGTCTACGGCGGGCTGGAACAGACCTACCGGGTCACCGAAGCCGACCTCGAGCAGCGCCACATCCAGACCAGCGCGGTCTGAGGGCCCGCGCGCCGGCACGATCCGGCGCGCGCCCTACCCGCCCGGGCTCAGCAGCCGCGACGGGAACGTCGTCGCCGCGCGCGGCTCCATCAGCACCGTGAACAGGATCCCGTAGGCCGCGCCCCACAGGTGCGCGCTGTGGTTCACGTTGTCGCCGCCGCGCCGGTCCATCCAGATCGAGTAGCCGACGTAGGCCACGGCGTACACGATCGCCGGGACCGGGATGAAGAACACGAAGATCAGGCTCCACGGCGCGAACAGGATGAAGCTGAAGAGCACCGCCGACACCGCGCCCGAGGCACCCAGGCTGCGGTAGCCCGCGTCCTTCTGGTGGCGGAAATAGGTGGGCATGATCGCCATCACGATCGCCGAGAGATAGAACGCGGCGAAGCCCAGGTGCCCGATGCGTTCGACGAACACCGGCTCGATCGCGCGCCCGAAGAAGAACAGCGTGATCATGTTGAACAGCAGGTGCTGGCCATCGGCATGGATGAATCCATGGGTGACCAGCCGGTCGTACTGCCGGTGCCGGTCGATCGCCGGCGGCCACAGGATCAGCCGCTCCAGCAGCGCCCGGTTGTTGAATGCCTGCCACGAGACCAGCACGGTCACGCCGATCAGGACGAAGGTAACGATGGACATGCGCGGCTCCGGGCGGCGTCAGGTGGCGACGCGGTAGTTGTCCTGCATCGGGTAGCGCCGCGCGTACAGCGCGAACGCCGCGGCCGCGACGAAGGCGAAGGCCGCGAAGAAGAACATCAGGAACGCCGGCTCGCTCAGCCCGGTCTGCGCGATCATCGCCTTGAAGCCGTCGTTGCGCACGCCCGCGTTGGTCAGCAGCACCCACAGGCTGCCGAAGGTGCTGGTCAGGTACCAGAAGGCCATGATCACGCCCTTCATCGCGTGCGGCGCCTGGCTGTAGGCGAACTCCAGCGCCGTGGCCGACACCAGCACCTCGCCGAACGTCAGCAGCAGGTAGGGCAGCGACTGCCAGGCCAGCGACACCTCGGCGCCGCTGTCGATCCACAGCTGCAGCACGCCGGCGACGATCCACGACACGCCCGAGATGGCGATGCCCCAGCCCATGCGCCGCAGGGCGGTGACCACGAAACCCATCCTGCGCAGCAGCGGGTACAGCACGATGTTGTTGAACGGGATCAGCAGCATCACCAGCAGCGGGTTGAGCGCCTGCATCTGCGCCGGTTCCTGGATGAGCCAGCTCGGCCACCAGAAGGCATCGTGCGGGATCACCATGGCGTTGCCTTGGATGATCCAGGTCGAGGCCTTCTGGTCGAACAGCGACCAGAACGGCGTGACCAGGGCGAACACGATCAGGATGCGCAGCACGGCGCGGACGCCGTCGACCGCCGCGTCCGGGTGCAGGCCGCGCGCGCGCTCGAGCTGCAGCGACGCGCCCCAGCCACCGAAGGCGATCAGCACGCCCAGCGCCAGGCAAGCGGTGATGACGAAACCGAAGGCCTCCGGCCATGGCACGCCCGCGCCGACCGCGTCCAGCGCCCACAGCGCCAGCATCAGCGCGGCCGCCACGATGCCGGTCCAGGCCACCATCGCCCCGGCGTTGCCCTCGCCCGCGCGCCGCTGGCGCAGCGCGGTACGCACCACGCTGAGGAAGGAATGGGGATCCTTGCCCGAGGGCGGCACGTTCACGTACTGGCGCCGCCCCATCCAGAAGATCACCGTGGCGATGAACATCAGCACGCCCGGCACGCCGAAGGCCACCGCCGGCCCGAAATGCCGCAGCAGCAGCGGCGCGAACAGCGAAGCGAAGAACGAGCCGAAGTTGATGATCCAGTAGAACGCGTCGAACACGACCTTGGCCTTGTCCTTGTTCGACTGGTCGAACTGGTCCCCGCAGAAGCTCACCACGAGGGGCTTGATGCCGCCCGAACCGAGCGCGATCAGGAACAGGCCGGTGAAGAAGCCCGTGCGGTTGCCCTCGAACAGCGCCAGGCAGGCGTGGCCGGCGCAGTAGATCAGCGAGAACCACAGCACGGTGTTGTACTTGCCGAAGAAGCGGTCGGACAGCCAGCCGCCCAGCAGCGGGAAGAAGTACACGCCGATCACGAAGGAGTGGAACACCTCCTTGGCCATCGCCTCGCGGTCGGCGCCCTCGGGCAGGTACTGCAGCAGGACCGAACTGATCAGGAACGGCACCAGGATGTTGCGCATCCCGTAGAAGCTGAAGCGTTCGCAGGCTTCGTTGCCGATGATGTACTTGATCTGGCCGGGCATGCGGCCCTGGGCGGTCGGGGCGGGCGGGGCGCCGTGGTTCATGGGCGTCGGGTCCGGTGGGCGAAGTCGGGCAGGCTATCCGATCCGGGGGGGATCTGCCCATGCACCCCGTCCCTTGACACTTGGGCGTCCAGCAAGCCCGCTGGCATGATGCCCGCCTGCCCTCGCACCGGATGCCCGATGAAACAGGCCCTGTTCGCCACCCTGCTCGCCCTCGCCGCGCCGCTGGCCGCCGTTGCCCAGGCACCGCTGGCGACCGTATCGGAACAGAGCGGTTTCGTGAAAACCGGCCGCTATGACGAGACCATCGCCCTGTGCGAAGCCTTCGCGCGGCGTCATCCCGACGCGGTGCGTTGCTTCGATTTCGGCACCACCCCCGAGGGCCGGCCCATGAAGGCGCTGGCCATCTCGCGCAGCGGCGCGTTGACCGCCGACGCGGCACGCCGGCGCGGCACCCCGGTGGTGCTGATCCAGGGCGGCATCCATGCCGGCGAGATCGACGGCAAGGACGCCGGCTTCCTGGCCCTGCGCGAGGTGCTGGAGGGCGAAGCGGCGCCGGGCGCGCTGGAGCAGCTGGTGTGGCTGTTCGTGCCGGTGTTCAACGTCGACGGCCACGAGCGCTTCGGCGCCTGGAACCGCCCCAACCAGAATGGCCCCGAACAAATGGGCTGGCGCACCACCGCGCAGAACTACAACCTCAACCGCGACTACGCCAAGGCCGATTCGCCCGAGATGCAGGCCATGCTGCGGCTGGTGGACGAATGGGACCCCATCGCCACGATCGACCTGCACGCCACCAACGGCGCACAGTTCGAGCACGACATCTCGATCCAGGTCGAGCCGCTGCACGCCGGCGACGAAGCGCTGCGCCAGGCCGGCCGCGAGCTGCGCGATCGCACGATGGCCGACCTCGCCGCACAGGGCTCGCTGCCGCTGCCGTTCTACCCGTCGTTCGAGGACTACCAGGACCCGGCCTCGGGCTTCGAGGACGGGGTCTCGCCGCCGCGCTTCTCCACCGGCTACTTCCTGCTGCGCAACCGCCTGGCGATGCTGGTGGAAACGCACTCGTGGAAGGAGTACCCGGTGCGCGTGCGCATCACCCGCAACACCATCGTCTCGGTGCTGGAGCAGGTGGCGCGCCGTGGCCGGGACTGGGTGGCGCTGGCGCGGGCGGCGGACGCGCGCGACCTTGCCGGCCAGCCGGTGGCGCTCGACTACGCGGCCACGGCCGACAGCCGCCTCATCGAGTTCCGCGGCTACGCCTACACCCGCACGCCGTCGGAGGTCTCCGGCGCGCTGATGACCCGCTACGACCCGGCCACGCCGCAGGTATGGAAGGTGCCCCTGCGCGACGTGATCGAACCACGCACCGTGGTGGACGCGCCGCGGGCGGGCTACATCGTGCCGGCCGCCTTTGCCGGCTCCGTGGCCGCCAGGCTCGACGCGCACGGGATCGCCTATCGCCACATCGACTGCAGCCGGATGCACAGTTTCAGGCTGTGCGGATTCCAGCCCCCGCAAGGGCTGGAGGTGCAGGTATTCCGCGCCACCGCCCGGCGCTTCGCCGCGCAGCCGGTCGAGGGGCACCAGCGCCTCGAGGTCGAAGGCGGATGGGCGGTCGAATCGCGCGAGGTGCGCGCGGGTGGACTGTTCGTCCCGATCGCCCAGCCGAAGGCGCGCCTGGCCATGGCCTTGCTGGAGCCGCAGGCGCCCGATTCGCTGCTGCAATGGGGCCTGTTCAACAACGCCTTCGAGCGCAAGGAATACATGGAGGCCTACGTGGCCGAGGCGGTGGCGCGCGAGATGCTGGCCGCGGATCCGGCGCTGAGGGCGGCGTTCGAGCAGCGCCTGCGCGAGGACCAGGCGTTCGCCGACAGCCCGAACGCGCGGCTGGAGTTCTTCCATCGCCGCCACCCCTCCTGGGACGAACGCCTGGACCTGTACCCGGTGATGCGGGTGGATCGCGCGCCGGACTGACCGGCCGCCGTTTGCGCCAGACGCCGCGATTGCCGACAGTGGACCTCCCGCCCGGAGAGATCCGATGCGTCTGGTTCCCGCCTGCCTCGCCCTGATGCTGCTCGCCGCCTGCCGGCCCGCGCCCGAGGCCGTACCCGGTCCCTCCGGCGCCGATGCATCGCCGGCAGCGGCGCCACCGCCGCCCGATGTCGTCGAAGCCGGCTTCCGCTGCGGCGACCTGCTCGCCGGCGCTCGCTTCGACAACGTGCGCAGCGAGCTGGTCCTGACCATCGCCACCCGCCGCATCGTGCTGCCGCAGGCGCTGTCCGCCTCGGGCGCGCGCTATTCCGACGCGGCCGGCAACGAGTTCTGGAACAGGGGCGACGAGGCCACCCTGGTGCTCGACGGGCAGCACCACGACTGCACCACCACCGACGAGCTCTCGCCCTGGGACGGGGCGCGCGGTCGCGGCGCGGTATTCCGCGGTCTGGGCACCGAGCCGTTCTGGTCGCTGGAAGTTGGCGGTGGCGATGCGCCCGACATCCAGCTCGCGCTGGACATGGGCGAGCGTCCGCTGCGCGTCGCGCGCGCCGTCCGCCTGCCGGAGCGCGCGGGTTTCCACGGGATCGCCGACGACGGCAGCGAGGTCGAGCTGCGGATCGGACGGGCCGAATGCAGCGACGGCATGAGCGACCAGGCGTATCCGGCCACCGTCGAACTCAGGGTCGGGAGCGACATCCTGCGCGGCTGCGGCGCGTTCCTGGACGAGTGACCCCGGGCCGGCGCCGGCATCGGCGGCCCTCGCCGGGCAGCCCCCCCCGG
>JAEXLY010000138.1 GCA_023444765.1 Pseudomonadota bacterium
ATCAAGACCAGGTGGTTGATAGGCTGGGTGTGTAAGCGCAGTAATGCGTTGAGCTAACCAGTACTAATGATCCGTGTGGCTTGACCATATAACCTCAAGTGGCCTTGGACTCTGCGACAACGTCGCGGGCAGCCAAGCCAACCGTTCGCTACTTCCCCCCTTCGAGAGCGTGTGCGCTGCACATCCGTGGATCACCACCGATGCGCCGGCGACCCTCCACCCTCTCCCTGGTGACAATAGCTTTGTGGAACCTCCCGATCCCATTCCGAACTCGGAAGTGAAACGCAAACGCGCCGATGGTAGTGTGCAGCCGCATGCGAGAGTAGGTCATCGCCAGGGGCTTTACCCCAGAACCCCCAGCCCTCACGGCTGGGGGTTTTTTATTGCGTCGACGGACGAGCCCGGAATGGGCTCGCGTCGCGGCGGCCGTTGCCGACTTCCGACACTGCGGCTCGTGCGCGGTCCGTGGTAGCGTGCGCCATCATTTGCACAGGAAACTCGTGATGGCGAATCCCATTTCCGCGGCGACGCTCGCGCTGGCGATCGGCCTGGCTGCGGGCGCTGCACACGCGAACGAGGAGGCGAAGGTGTCCGATCCTTACCAGTGGCTGGAAGGCGTCGAGGATCAGAAGGCCTTGGACTGGGTCAAGGCACAGAATGCCAAGGCCGAGCAGGAACTGGCGAGCACGCCGGAGTTCAAGCAGCTCGAAGCAGACCTGCTTGCGATCTACGACTCGGACGAGAAGATTCCCGGTGTCTACAAGCAGGGCGACTGGTACTACAACTTCTGGCGCGACAAGCAGAATCCGCGGGGGCTGTGGCGCCGCACCACGCTCGAGGAGTACCGCAAGCCCAGGCCGCAATGGGAAGTGTTGATCGACCTGGACGCGCTCAACAAGGCCGAGGGCGAGAACTGGGTCTGGCACGGGGCCAACTGCCTGCGGCCGGATTACCGCCGCTGCCTGGTCGCGCTGTCGCGAGGCGGCGCGGATGCTGATGTCACCCGCGAGTTCGACCTGGAGACCAGGAACTGGGTGGAGGGCGGTTTCTTCCGCGACGAAGCCAAGGGTGCGCTGAGCTGGATCGACCGCGATACGGTCTATGTCTATACCGATTTCGGACCCGGCACCATGACCGAGTCCGGCTACCCGCGTGTCGTCAAGGAATGGAAGCGGGGCACGCCGCTCTCGTCCGCAACCGTCGTCTACGAGGGACGCGCGGACGACATGTATATCGCCGCGGTCCGGGACCACACGCCCGGCTTCGAACGCGACTTCGTCAGTCGCACGCTGGCCTTCTACAACGACGAGCTGTACCTGCGCCAGGCGGACGGCCAGCTGGCGAAGATCGATGCGCCGAACTCCGCCAACAAGGGCGTGCACAAGCAGTGGCTGACGCTGGAGCTGCGCGAGCCCTGGGACGTGGGCGGGCTGACCTACCAGGCAGGCTCGCTGCTCGCCGCGAAGTTCGACGACTTCATGGCCGGCAAGCGCGAGTTCGAGGTGCTGTTCGAGCCGACGGAGACGAGCTCGCTGGCGGGCTCGGCGTGGACCCGGAACCATCTCGTGCTCAACGTGCTGGAGGACGTGAAGAACCGCCTGAGCGTGCTCACGCCTGGTGAGGACAGCTGGTCGCGCCGCCCGCTCGGCGGTGTGCCCGAGTTCGGCACCATCGGCGCCAGCGCGGTGGACAGCGACGAGTCCGACGCGCTCTGGTTGACCGTCACCGACTACCTCACTCCGACCACGCTGATGCTCGGCGACGCCGGCGAGGCTGCGCCCGCGCCGGAAGTCCTCAAGACCATGCCGACCTTCTTCGATGCCTCCAGGCATGTGGTGGAGCAGCACTTCGCCACCTCGAAGGACGGCACCCGGGTGCCGTACTTCCTGGTGCGGCCGAAGGACCTGGTCGAAGATGGCTCCAATCCCACCCTGCTCTATGGCTACGGCGGTTTCGAGATCTCGCTGACCCCGGGTTACTCGGGCGGTGTCGGCAAGGGCTGGCTGGAGAAGGGCGGCGTATACGCGGTGGCCAACATCCGTGGCGGTGGCGAGTACGGCCCGCGCTGGCACCAGGCCGCGCTCAAGGCCAACCGCCACAAGGCCTACGAGGATTTCGCCGCGGTCGCCCGGGACATGATCGACCGTGGGATCACGTCCCCGAAGCACCTCGGCATCCGCGGTGGCAGCAACGGTGGCCTGCTTACCGGCAACATGCTCACCCAGTATCCGGAGCTGTTCGGCGCGGTGGTGATCCAGGTCCCGCTGCTCGACATGCGGCGTTACAACAAGCTGCTGGCGGGAGCTTCCTGGATGGCCGAGTACGGCAATCCGGACGTGGCGGAGGAGTGGGAGTACATCCGCGGATTCTCGCCCTACCACCTGTTCGATCCGGCGAAGGAGTACCCGCCGACGATCCTGCTGACTTCGACCCGGGACGATCGCGTGCACCCGGGTCATGCCCGCAAGATGTTCGCCAGGATGTCCGAGGCCGGCAAGGACGTGCGCTACTACGAGAACATCGAGGGCGGGCACGGCGGTGCCGCGGACAACCGCCAGGCCGCGCACATGGATGCGCTGTACCTGACCTTCCTCTGGCAGCAGCTCGGCCGCGATTGACCTGGCCCCGTGCCCGGGTCGTCCCGGGCGCGGGATCGCACCCACTCCCAGCGGGCCATCCGATGCGAACCACCCTCCTGCTTGCGACCACGATCCTGATGACGCTTACCAACACCCCCACGAACGCCGCCGACGCCACGCCACCGGACGCAGAGAAGCGGCCGCACGTGGTCAAGGCTCCGCACGGTGCCGAACGCAGCGACGAGTACTACTGGTTGCGCGACGACAAGCGCGAGGACGGCGCGATGCTGTCCTACCTCCAGGCCGAGAACGCCTACGCCGACCAGGTGATGGCTCCGCTCAAGCCGGTCGAGGATCGGCTGTACGAGGAGATCGTCGCCCGCATCAAGCAGGACGACAGTTCCATCCCGGCGCGCGAACGCGGCTGGTGGTACTACGCGCGCTACGAAACCGGCAAGGACTATCCGATCCATGCGCGACGCAAGGACGGTCCGGGGGTCGACGCCCTGTCGATCCAGCGCGCCAACGAGGGCGGCGACTTCGCGGGCGAGGAGATCCTGCTCGATGTCAACGCCCTGGCGCAGGGCAAGGACTATTACGCGGTCGGTGCCTACGAGATCAGCCAGGACAACACGGTCATGGCGTGGGCGGACGATACCAACGGTCGCCGGCAGTACACCTTCCGGTTCCGCAACCTCGCCACCGGCGAGGACTATCCGGAGGAGATTCGCGGCACGTCCGGCGACCTGGTCTTCGCCGATGACAACCGCACCGTGCTGTATATCGAGAACGACCCGGACACGCTGCTGACGAAGCGGGTGAAACGGCACGTGATCGGCACCGATCCGGCGCAGGACGCGGTGGTGTACGAGGAGGCCGACGACAGCTTCTACATGGGCCTGGACCGCACGCGCGACGACCGTTTCATCGTGATCGGCGTGAGTAGCACCGTGTCGGACGAACTGCGCTACGCACCGGCGGTCGACCCGCGCGAGTTCACCGTGCTGGCGCCGCGCGAGCGCGACCTCGAGTACAGCGCCGACCACCTCGACGGGCGCTGGGTGATCCTGACCAATGCCGACGGCGCGAAGAACTTCAAGCTGGTACAGGCGCCGAGCGGATCGACCGCGCGCGCGGACTGGCGGGACGTGGTCGCCCATGACGCCGACGTCTTCCTGGAAACCTTCGAACTGTTCGACGGCTTCATCGCGCTGGGCGAACGTTCCGACGCGCTCGAGCGCGTGCGCATCCTGCGCCAGGACGGCAGCGCCGAACATGTGAAGGCCGACGAGCCGGCGTACTCGATGGGACTGTCGGCCAACACCGAGCCGGATACGACGAAGCTGCGCTACACCTACACCTCGCTCACCACGCCGGCCACCACCTACGAGCTCGATACCGCCACTGGCGAGCGCACCCTGCTCAAGCGGCAGCCGGTGCTCGGCTACGACCCCTCGCAGTACGTGACCGAGCGCGTCTGGGCGACCGCGCGCGACGGCGAGAAGATCCCGGTGTCGCTGGTGTACCGCAAGGGATTCAAGAAAGACGGTACCGCGGCGATGCTGCAGTACGCCTACGGCAGCTATGGCATGTCGATGGACCCGGGCTTCAGCGTCACCACGGTGAGCCTGCTGGATCGCGGCATGGTGTACGCGATCGCCCATATCCGCGGCGGCCAGGAGATGGGACGCCGCTGGTACGACGACGGCAAGCTGCTCAACAAGGTCAACACCTTCACCGACTTCATCGACGTCACGGATCACCTTGTCGGACAGGGCTACGCCGCGAAGGACCGGGTGGCGGCCTACGGCGGCAGCGCGGGCGGCCTGCTGATGGGTGCGGTCTCGAACATGGCGCCGGACCGTTACCGGGTGATCCTGTCGCAGGTGCCGTTCGTGGACGTGGTCACGACGATGCTCGACCCGAGCATCCCGCTGACCACCAACGAGTACGACGAGTGGGGCAATCCGGAGGAGAAGCGCTACTACGACTACATGCTCACGTACTCGCCCTACGACAACCTGAAACCGCAGGCCTACCCGTCGATGTTCGTGGGCACCGGCCTCTGGGACTCGCAGGTGCAGTACTGGGAGCCGGCCAAGTACGTGGCGCGCCTGCGCGACCTCAACACCAGCGATGCTCCCGTCGTCTTCCGCACGAACATGGAGGCCGGGCATGGCGGCAAGTCGGGCCGCTTCCGCCGTTACCGGGAGCAGGCGGAAATGTACGCGTTCATGCTCGACCGGCTGGGCGTGAAGTGATGTACGGCAGGGCCGCCCTCGGGCGGCCCTGCTTCATTGCAGACAGGCCCGGGAACACCGGGGTGGCATCCCCGGATCGCGCCGCCACGCAGCCGCCTCCGGGCGCCGGACGGCGGCGTCGCCCGATATGATGCGGTGATGGGTCGTACGCACCGCTTCCGCTGGGCCTGGTGGCTGCTGGCCTATGCCAGCCTGGGCCTCGGGCTGCTGGGCATGCTCCTGCCGGGCCTGCCGACGGTTCCGTTCGTGCTGCTGTCCGCGTTCGCGGCCGCGCGCGGCTCCGAGCGCCTGCACCGCAGGCTGCTCGCCGATCCGCGTTTCGGACCGATGATCCGCGACTGGCAAGCCGGCCGCAGCGTCGCGCGGAGATCCAAATGGATGGCCACCTGGACGATGCTCGCATCGACCGGGATCCTGCTGGCGGTCGTGTTGCTGGGGGAAGGGCGGTCCTGGTGGGTCTTCGCGCTTCCGGTCGGCTGCATGGCGGCCGTTGCGACCTGGCTGTGGTCGCGCCCCGAACCGCCACCCGGCCGCGAACGCAGTGGCGCCTGAAGGCGCGCTGGCGGCACTCGTCACTGTCCCGCAGCCCGGGCTACACTGCCGGCATGCGCAGATTCCACTACCTGTTCGCGCCGCTGGCGCTGATGATCGTCCTGAACCTGGCAGCGTGCGGCAACAAGGGTCCGCTGGTGCGACCGAGCCAGGCGGACGAGGCCGAACTCGAGGATGCGGCGGTCGAGGATGAGGCCGAAGCCGATGCCACGGACGACGCGGGCGATCCGGAGGAGACGGAGGCGGAACAGGACCCGCTCGATGACGACGGCGTCGATCCGGTCGAAGTGCCGCCGCCGCCGGCGGATCCCGGCAACGGTTGATCCGGTGGCCGCGAACGCCCCGCATCCGGTCGCCGATCGCATGCCGGCACGGTCGTTGCGCTTCAGCAAGATGCATGGAGCAGGCAACGATTTCGTCGTGCTGGACCTGCGCGACGGTGCGCCACCGCCAGCACCGGCGCTGTGCCGGGCGCTGGCCGACCGCCACACCGGCGTGGGCTGCGACCAGATCCTGACCATCGGCCAACCCCTCTGCCCGGGGGCCGTCGCCAGCTACGGCATCTGGAACGCCGACGGCTCGCCTTCGGGACAATGCGGCAACGGTGCACGCTGCGTGGCTGCCTGGCTGGTGCGGGATGGCGCTGCACGTGATGCCTGCTTCAAGCTCGACAGCCCGGCCGGGACCCATGCCGTGGAGGTGCTGGGGCAGGGCAGGTTCCGGATCGCGATGGGTTTGCCGCGCTTCGAGCCGACGCAGGTGCCGCTGACCGGGTTCGCGCACGAGCACGCGACCTATGAAGTCGAGTTGCCCGCCATCGGCCCGGTGCGTTTCGGCGCGGTGTCGATGGGCAACCCGCACGCGGTGATCGAGGTCGACGACGTGCAACGGGCCGACGTCGGACGGATCGCCCCGGCCCTGCAGGCATCGCCGATGTTCCCCGCCTCGGCCAACATCGGCTTCGCCCAGGTTCTCGATCGTGGACGCATCCGGCTGCGCGTGTACGAGCGCGGCGTCGGCGAAACCCTGGCCTGCGGCAGTGGCGCCTGCGCGGCCGTGGCGGTGCTGGTGCGCATGGGGCGCGTGGATCGCGACGTGGTGGTGGCCCTGCCCGGTGGAGAACTGCACATCGCCTGGCCCGGCGACGACGCACAGGTCGTCATGGCGGGCCCGGCCGCATTCGTTTTCGAAGGGGAGTGGACAGGATGAGCGATCCGGACAAGTTCGGCGCACACGAAGTGGCTGCATGGCTGCGCCGCCAGCCCAGGTTCCTGCAGCAGTTCCCGGACCTCGCATTGAGCCTCGTCGTGCCGCGCGAGGACGGGCCTGCGGCGTCGCTGGCCAGTTACCAGCTCGAGGTGCTGCGCGACAAGAACCGCGAGCTCTCGCGCAGGCTGCACGACCTCTATGCGGTCTCGCAGGAGAACGAGCGGCTGGCCGTGCGCACCCACCAGTTGACCCTGGCGCTGATGCGGCAGTCCGACCGCGCCGGCGTGGCCAGCGCGATGGCCGCGACGCTGGAAGAGGATTTCGCAGGGGACCTGGTGCGCATCGTGCTGTTCCAGCCGGTCGACGGTCTGGGCGAACAGCCCTGGCTGCAGGTCATCGGGCGCGAGGCGGCGGTGCTCGCGCCGTTCACCGACGCGCTCAAGGGCGGAGAGCCGTTGTGCGGCCGGTTGCATCCGGACAAGCAGGCGCTGCTGTATGGCGCGCGCGTCGACGAAGTGCAGTCGAGCGCGTTGCTGGCGCTGGAGGGCACCGGCCTGGTCGCGGTGGGCAGCACCGACCCCAACCGCTTCTATCCGGGGATGGGCACGCTGTTCCTGCGCATGATGGGCGAGGCCTTCGAAGTGGCGTTGCGCCGGTTCGATGGCTGAACGGGTCGCCATGTGGTGGTACGGGTCCCGCGCGCCCAAGGCCCTAGCTGGCGAGCGCGCGTGAAGGAGATCCAGGCCTTCCTCGGGTACCTGGAGGTCGAGCGCCGCGTCTCGCCGCATACGCTTGACGCTTATCGGCGGGACCTCGAGGCGCTGGCCGCGTGGTCCGGGCCGCACGGTGGCGTTCCCGGACTGGCCGAGGCGGACGTGCGCGCTTTCATCGCCGCCGAGCATCGCCGCGGCCTGTCGCCCAAGAGCCTGCAGCGGCGGCTGTCGGCGGTGCGCAGCTTCTACCAGTGGCTGCTCAGGCACGGCCGCATCGCGGCCAATCCCGCCGCCGGCATCCGTGCGCCGAAGGCGCCGCGCAAGCTGCCCCAGGTGCTCGACGCGGACGAGGCCAAGGCGCTGGTGGAAGTGCCCACGGATGCTCCGCTGGGCCTGCGCGACCGGGCGATGCTGGAACTGTTCTATTCGTCGGGACTGCGGCTGAGCGAGCTGTGCGCGTTGCGCTGGCGCGACCTGCACCTGGAAGACGGGCTCGTCAACGTGCGCGGCAAGGGCGGCAAGGAGCGGATCGTCCCGGTAGGATCGTTTGCGCGCAGGGCGCTGCAGGAATGGCGCGCCGGCAGCCGTGGCGCGGACGAGGCGCCGGTATTCCCCGGCCGGGGCGGCGGACCGATCGGTCCGCGCGCGATCCAGATCCGGATGCGCCAGCTGGCCCAGCGCCAGGGGCTGTTCAAACGCGTGCACCCGCACCTGCTGCGGCATTCGTTCGCCAGCCATGTGCTCGAGTCCTCCGGCGACCTGCGCGGGGTGCAGGAACTGCTCGGCCACGCCGA